>JAGHZG010000073.1 GCA_017743275.1 Chloroflexota bacterium
GTACGGAGACGACGCGCCGCCGGACCGGGAGGGGCACGTCCGGGCGCAGGGGACGGATGCGGGCGACGGTGCCGTCGGCGTGGTAGTCCACCGCGTAGAAGCGGGGGACGTAGACGCCGGGGATGCGGGCCAGGGCCTCCAGTTGGGCCTCCCGGCCCATGTGGCGGGTGCGCTCGTAGGCCCGGACGACGTCCACAATCGCCTCCTCTCCGTCGCCGATGACGAAGGCGTCCACGAAGTCCGCCACCGGCTCCGGGTTGAAGGTCGCGTGTCCCCCGGCGATAACCAGCGGGTGCCGCTCATCCCGTTCCGCGCTCCGCAGGGGCAGGCCCGCCAGGTCCAGCGTCTCCAGCAGGTTGGTGTAGAGGACTTCGTAGGGGAGACTGAAGCCCAGGATGTCAAATTCCGCCAGAGGGTGGAAGGACTCCAGGCTGTAGAGGGGGATGGATTCCCGCCGCATAGCCGCCGCCATATCGGGCCAGGGGGTGTAGGCCCGCTCCGCCAGGACGGTGTCCATTCGGTTCAGGATGTCGTAGAGGACCTGGATGCCCAGGTTGGACATGCCCAGGTCGTAGAGGTCGGGGAAGATGAGGGCGACGCGGGTGGGGGTGGCGTCCCAGTCCTTACGGACGGCGTTGACCTCGCCGCCGACGTAGCGGCCGGGGCGCTCCACGCGGGGGAGAATCCGCTCCAGGCGGGACTTCCAGTCGGTCATAGTGCGGATTCCCTTTTTTGCCACGAATTGCACGAATTTACACGAATAAAAAGAAATAAAATTCGTGCCAATTCGTAATTACCTACCACAAAGGGCACAAAGTACTCACAAAGGACACAAAGAGATAAAATATCATCCTTTGTGCCCTTTTTGCGGCCTTCGTGTCCTTCGTGGTTTTTATGAAACGGTTCTTGGGTAGGCAGTTACGCCAATTCGTGAAATTCGTGGCGAATTCCGATGCTGAATCCGCCCGACGGTTTACCGTCGGGCTACTTGGCGATGCCCTCCACCGTGCATTCCCGCGCGCCGCTATCCACGAAGCCCACGGATTCCGCCAGGCGCGCGGAGGGTTCGTTGCCCTCGGCGACAACGTAGAGGGGGATGGCGCCGGAACGGAGGACCCAGATGATACAGGCGTCCAGGACGGCCTTGCCCCAGCCCCGCCCCTGGACCTCCGGGTCCGTCTGCACGTAGACTTCGGCGAAGTGGGGGGATTGCCAGTTGATGCCGGCCTCGGCGACAATCCGGGTATCCCGGGAGCGGATGACGAAGCGGGGGGAGCCGTTGGCCGCCTGCGCCGGGGTCACCAGCACGTTGATCTCCGGTTCGTAGCGCCGCAGGTCCAGATAGTAGATGCGGTTGAGGCTCACCCGCTCCACCTCCAGCGCCTCCTCGGCGACGCCCAGTATATCGGGGGTGGTCACTAGGTAGTAGGGGCGGCGGGCGGGGGAGCCGCCGGAAGGAGAAAGGCCCCGCTGCAGGAGCGCCCAGGCCACATCTATGTGGCGGGCACGCAGGACCCCCACGGGTCGGAAGAGGTCCCAGCCGGTCTGGCAGAGGGCCAGGAACCCCTCCACGCGCGGCCCGCGCTCGGCCACCCAGAGCCGGGTGCGGGCCGGGTCATGGTAGAGGACGTAGTAGGCGGCCAGGCCATCGCGCGGAGCGCTGAGGTCCAGCATCGTCCGCACCTTGCGGCGCAGTTCCTCCAGGTCCTGCGTGACTTCCTGCTCCTGCGGGGTGAACCATTCTGACATGCTTCTTCTCCAACGGGATATAAAATGTCCGAGCCGAACCGGTGCGTCCCAATTTCGTCGGGCTTGACCGCTTTGTAGGACAACTGCTCGCAGTTGTCCTACAATCTTGGGACACACCCAGCCGAACGAACTACACTCCCACAGAGACGAGAGCCTCCTCCACCGGGCAGGGCTCTGCGGAGTAGGAAAGAACCAGTATCTCAGCCTGCAGAGCGCGCAGCGGTTTCAACAGGCTGACGATCCGATCCGTCACCTGACCGGTGGTATACGGCTCATGGCAACTGGAACAAATCTCAGCGGGGACACCTTTGATCAGCACAACCGTATTGGGAAGGAAAAAGGGCACGGTAGCCAGCCCTGACTGTAGACGTCCTCCACACAAAGGGCAGCGACTATCTCCTGCGTGTTCGCCAGTCATCGCCTTACGTCCTCACGTTTCACGTCTTTACGTTTCACGTCTTTACGTTTCACGTCTTTACGTTTCACGTCTTTACATTTCAATTATACCACATCTCCTTCATCCCCGCCCAGCATCAGGCGGCGCACGACGGGGATAGGAGGCGTCCCGTACGAAAGAAAGCGGTCGTGGAACCGGCGCAGGTCAAAGTTCTCCCCCTCCCGCGCCCGGACGTCTTCCCGCAGTTTCAGCAGCATCAGTTTGCCCAGCGTGTAGTTCAGGTAGCCGGGGTCGTAGGTGCCCCGGACGGCCTCCTCCTCGGCCGTCGCCCGTTCCATAAACGCGTCCTCTATAAAGCGACGGGTGGCCTCCTCCACCGTCATCCCGGCGGTATGCAGGCCCAGCGCGCAGACGAAGCGGACATCCCGCAGCAACGCCTCGCTCAACTGGCCCAGACGGGCCCAGAGGTCATCGGGGCAGACCGTCTCCCACATCATCTGCTCGCAGTAGTGGGCCCAACCCTCGGTGAAGGCGTAGGAACCGAAGGCTTTGGTGACCGGCGACGGGGCGTTGCGGGTGTGCAGGCCGTGCAGGTAGTGGCCGGGCCAGGCCTCGTGGACACAGGTGCTCCAGAGGGAGTGATAGGTGAAGGCGGTCATCCACTCCTCCACCTTCTCCGGGGGCCAGTCCCGCTCCGGCGGGGTGACGTAGTAGTAGGACTCGCTTGCGGCCGTCTCAAAGGGACCCGAGGAATACATCATCGCGAAGGCGTAGCGCAGAAACGGCGGCGTCTCGGCGACGATACAGTTCTCGTCGTAAGGGACGGAGACAAGGCCCCGCGTCAGGACCGTCTGGCGGAGGTCGTCCACCAACTGCCGGACGGTGGGGATGAGGTCCTCGGGCGCGGGGTGGCGGCGCTTGCCCTCGGTGATGACCTGCTGGGGGTCGCGGCCGGGGCCGCCCAGACGGGCGGCGGTCTCCAGGAAGGCCTCCTTGTTGCGGGCCAGGTCCGCCTCCGCCACCTCCCGTAGACGGTTCAGGGAGATGTCCAGCCCTTCGCTCAGGGCCAGCATGCGGGCGAACCGCTCCGGGCCCAGGGCGAAGTCGTCGGCGGCGCGGGGGGCCAGGTCATTCTCCAGCCAGGAGACGGCGGCATCCACTTCCCGGACCGCGTCCCGGATGGCCTCATCCAGTTCGGCCCGCAGCGCGCCGTCTTCCAGGCCGGAGAGGGCCCCGGGGAGGTCGTCCTGGAGGAAGGACGCCAGCCCCTTCCCGATGCGCACGGCAACGCCGACGGCCGGGCGCATCGGGTGGACGAGATTCTCCCGCATCGCAGAGAGGACGGCCGGGACGCTGCGCAGGTGGGCCAGGAGCGCCCGCGCCCGCACCTCCAGCGGAGCGTAGTTGCGCAGGATGTAGTTACCGACGTCCAGCGTCTCCAGGTAGGGAATGGGGTCCCGCTCCAGCCGCCGCCAGTCCTCTATGGCGAAGGCCTCAAAGAGGGCCTCGTGGCGCACCACCTGGTAGTCCAGCCAGGCCTGGGCGTCCAGGTCCGTGGGGTCTATCCGCTCCAGGTCACTGAGGAAGCGGCGCAGGTCCGCCCGGCGGACCTCCAGGCCCCGACGGGAGAGGTCGGGCAGTCGGCCGTCGTACTCGTGGAATCCCAGCCAGACTGCAACGTGGGGGTAGGTATCGCAGTAGGCCCGCAGATACGCGTCGGCCAGGGGCCGCAATTCCTGAACGGCAGAGGGAATCATAGAATCCTCCTGAGGGGGAACGGATGGGCAACGATTCAGGCCTGGTGCTATTATAGCAGGTTGGCGGAGGAAGACAACCGGATGATCTCCCCTAAAACAGACCACGACCTCCCCGGGGGAAGGGAGGCCGTGGCCTGCGAAAGGAGGGTAACCACTTGTCACGGAACAGGGGGCGGGGACCCGTTCCGCCTCTTATTGTACCCTATCTGAAACGCATGTCAATGGGAAGAAAGTACTATTCAAGTCCGGCGCGCTGCCTCCGTGAAATGGGACACGGATAGGCACGGATGATACGGGTTTTCACGGATGTCTATCCGTGCCTGTCCGTAAAAACCCGTGTTCATCCGTGTGCTATTGAATGGGACACGGATGGACACGGATGTTACGGGTTTTCACGGATTTTTTATCCGTGTCCATCCGCCCGATCTGCGTTCATCCGTGTCCTATCCGCGGCGGCTTGGCCGTTTTCCCAAATGGTGGTAAAATGCCAGTGCAAATTGCGGAACTTCCCCATCCCTTCCTGAAAGGAGACCTATGGAACAGCCGTACGGTTCTTACACGCCTCCGCCGTCCTACGGGTACCCGCCCCCGGCCCCTCCGACGAACGGCCTGGCCATCGCGTCGCTGGTGCTCAGTCTGCTGGGACTGATCGGCGTTCTGCCCCTGTTGGGCACCTTCTGGGCCTCATCTTCGGCTACTCGGCCCGCAACCAGATTGCCCAGAGCCAGGGCACCCAGGGCGGTGAGGGGCTGGCGAAGGCCGGTATCATCATCGGCTGGGTGACGCTCGGCCTCTGGGCCCTGGGCATCTGCGCGGCGCTGGTTTTCGGCGTGGCTCTGCCCGCATTGGGCCTGGGGACTTGCGCCCTCTGCGCCGAACTGGAATCCCTGATGCAGGGGTATTAAAGTCCGTTTCCCTGCCCTTAGCCAGGAAAGGAGTTGAATGGAAACTCAGCCGCCGGAAACTCCCTTCACGCCCCAGGAGACGTATGAGACCGAGGCATCCCCGGAGAAAAAATCCCGCACGGGTCTGATCATCGGCATTGTCGCAGGGGTGGTGCTCCTCATCCTCTGCTGCTGTTGCATCATCGCCCTGGTCCTGGTCACTCAGTGGGAAAGTATCTCCAGGGCACTGGGGGGTTGATTATAAATCTGACGTTCATCTCGGATCTGCAGTGAATTGGGCTGGTAGTGAGGCACGAAGCGCAGCAGAGGGCCGTTTTTGCATCCATTCCGCTACGCCTTGGCGTGACATCCTTCGGGCCGGAAAACCTCTCGGCCTGATGTCTCGGGTCCTGGAGATCGCCGTGACGGCGCGTGGCGCTTCGCGGCGGACTCCGAACGGTCTCATCCTGATTCCCTGATTCTCCGATTCTTCCGCTCATGGAGGTGCCGGACTCCATCCAGACCGTCCTCTCCAGCCTGCCCGCGTGCCCCGGCGTTTACCTGATGCGGGACGCCGAAGGGCGGGTCATCTACGTCGGCAAGGCCGTCAACCTGGCCAGCCGCGTCCGTTCCTATTTCACCCCCTCCGCCCAGGAGAATCCCAAAACCCGCCGGCTGGTCGCCGAGGTCGCCTCGCTGGAATTCATCGTCACCGACAGCGAACTGGAAGCGCTCATCCTGGAGGCCAACCTCATCAAGGCCCACCGGCCCCGCTTCAACGTCCGCCTGCGGGACGATAAGCGCTACCCGTACATCAAAGTGACCTGGGCCGAGCCCTTCCCCCGCGTCCTCATCACCCGCCGGATTGAGCGGGACGGCAGCCGCTACTTCGGCCCCTTCACCTCCTCCGCCGCCGTGCGGGAGACGCTGGACCTCCTGCGCCGGACCTTCCCGTACCTCACCTGCAGTCGGGAAATCACCGGCAAAGATCGCCGCGCCTGCCTCTACCACGACATGAAACTCTGCCTGGCCCCCTGCATCGGCGCGGTGAGCCAGGAGGAGTACCGCGCGATGATCGCCGGCCTCATCCGTTTCCTGGAGGGCCGGAGCGAGGAGGTCCTGGCCGACCTGGAAAAACGGATGCGGGAAGCGGCCGAACGGCTGGAATTTGAACGGGCCGCCCGCCTGAGGGACCAGTTACAGGCCGCCCGGCACATCGTGGAGCGGCAGAAAATTGTCGCCGCCACCGGCAGCGACCAGGACGTCATCGCCTTCGCCCGGGATAACGGCAACGCCTGCGTCCAGGTCTTCTTCATCCGGGACGGCAAACTCCTGGGCCGGGAGTACTTCCTGCTGGAAGGCGCGGAGGCGGAGGACGACCGGGAAGTCATGGCCGCGTTCCTCAAACAGTTCTACGAGGAGGCGGCCTACGTGCCCCCGGAGGTCCTCCTGCCGGAGGAGGTGGACGAGGCCCTGGTCATAGAGGAGTGGCTGCGCTCCAAGCGGGGCGCCAAAGTGGTGCTGCGGGTGCCCCGCCGGGGGCGCGGGCGGGAACTCCTCCGAATGGCCGCCGAGAACGCCGCCCAGATGCTGGCGACCTTCCGCGCCGCCTGGGAGGCCGATGCCCACCGGCAGGAGCAGGCGCTGGAGGAACTCCGTCTGGCCCTGGACCTGCCCGCCCGTCCGGCCCGCATGGAATGCTACGACGTCTCCACCACCCAGGGCGCCGAGCCGACGGCCAGCATGGTCGTCTTTGAGCAGGGGGTCCCCCGCAAATCCGAATATCGGCGCTTCGCCCTGCGCACCCTGGAGAAACCGGACGACTACGCGGGGATGCGGGAAGTGCTCACCCGCCGCCTGGAACGCTGGCGGACGGCGACCTCCGGGGAGATGACCGGCGTGCGCGGCATCAAAACGTGGGCCCTTCTCCCCGACCTGATGATTGTGGACGGCGGGAAGGGACAGTTGGGGGTGGCCCTGGACGTCCTGGATGCCTTCGGCCTGCGGGACCGGGTGGCGGTGGCCGCGCTGGCGAAGGAAGAGGAGGCGCTGTTCCTGCCCGGACGGGAAGAGCCCGTACGGTTGCCGGAAGGGTCCCCCGGCCTGATCCTGCTCCAGCACATCCGGGATGAGGCCCACCGCTTCGCCGTCGCCTACCACCGGCTGCGGCGGGAGCGGGCCGGTATGGCGACGGAACTGGAAAACATCCCCGGCGTGGGCCCGGCCCGCCGCCGTCTCCTGCTGAAGACGTTCGGTTCCCTGGAGCGGATTCGGCTGGCCAGCGTGGACGAACTGATACGCGCGGGCATCCCCCGCGCGGTGGCGGAAGCCATCAAGGAGCACCTGGGGTGATGTGGTGGGGGTTGCGGCGGCGGCCCGCAGGGGCGGGCCGCCGCCGCACCCCCTACCGCAACTGCCATGCCAGGGCTATCGCCCTGCACTCCGATGAATGAAAATTTGAGGGCTGGCTTTTGCCTTTGACCCCCTCATCCCCCCTTGCCTCCCTTC
>JAGHZG010000074.1 GCA_017743275.1 Chloroflexota bacterium
AACGGCCTGCCGCACCCGCTCATATTATACCACTCGCTATTATACCAGGGGGTAGGGGGAGGGGTGAGGCACGATTTTTTGAGACTTTAGCCCGGTACGATTTTAGAGGACTCAACATGTCTTTGTGTCTTCGTGGTCAATGGCCTTGTAATAGTATAACCCGAAATGGGCGTTTCGTCAACTTGCCGCATCCGCGCTTTTGTGGTACAATCCGCCCCGGCCTGCAGGCCAAAATCGCACGCCTCCGGACCGTCCGGGCTGTGCCGGAGTGGCCGCCCGGTCCCCGGACGGGACGAAGGGGGCGGAGGAATCAACAGACAGGAGGTGAACAAAATGGCCGTTACTACAATGCGCACGCTGCTGGAAACCGGCGTGCACTTCGGACATCGCACCCGGCGCTGGAACCCGAAGATGGGACCGTATATCTTCACCGAGCGCAACGGGGTGCACATCATTGACCTTCAAAAAACCCTCACTGCCCTGGAACAGGCGGTGAAGGTGACCCGGGAGACGGTCGCCAACGGGGGGATCATCCTCTTCGTGGGTACCAAACAACAGGCCCAGGAGGTCATCGCTCACGAGGCCCAGCGGTGTGGGATGCCCTACGTCAACCAGCGCTGGCTGGGCGGTACCCTCACCAACTGGCGGACCATCCGCCGGCGGATTGACTATCTGCTGGAACTGGAAGAACGCCAGGCCCGGGGGGATTTTGAGCGGTTGACCAAACTGGAGGCCCTGAAACTCCAGCGGGAAATCGCCCGGCTGAACGCCCGGCTGGGCGGCATCAAGCAGATGCGGCAACTCCCCGATCTCCTCTACGTTGTGGACGTGCACCGGGAAGCGACGGCGGTGAAGGAAGCGAACATCCTGGATATTCCTGTCATCGCCATTGTGGACACCAACTGCGACCCCGACCCCATAGACTATGTCATCCCGGGCAACGATGACGCCATCCGCGCCATCCGGCTGATCACCGGCCTCATCGCCGATGCTGTCCTGGAGGGGCTGGCCCTGCGCAAGGAAATGGCCCCCGAAGAGGAAATCCCTGAGGAGACCGAACGGTACCTCAGCGCGGCCACCCTGGCCCGGATCCGGGAGGGGCGCTTTGAGGAGCCCGAAGAGGAATGGGTCCTGGAGGAAGAGTACGAGGCCTTTGCGCCGGAGGATGAGTATCCGGCCAAGTACGAAGAGGAGTTAGAGGAAGAATTTGAAGAGGAGTAGGGGCAGGGCTTGCCCCTGCCCTCTGAGGGGCGACCCTTGCGGTCGCCCCTACGCCCCAGGGCCTATCAATGCTCTAACGAAGATGCTCGTAGTAAGCCACGAAGCGAAGCGGAGTGGCGTCCAAAAGGCTCGGAACGGCACTCCGCTGGCGCTCCGTGCCTGACTACGAACGAAAAATGTTAGAGCGCTGATAAGCCCTGCCTAAGCCCCTGCTCCATAGCATTTGGAAATCGGACACGGATCAACACGGATTTTACGGATAGGCGCAATACCTACCAGGGGGTCTCCGGTAAAGCGCCACAAAAGATGCTGGCGAAGGTGCGCCCCTGTAGCGCAGGCCGCCAGGCCTGCATGCAGGCTGACAGCCTGCTACATTATTGCAAACCGATTCGGGTAGGTAGACGGATAGACACGGATAACATCCGTATGATCTGTGCCAATCCGTGTCCGATTTCCCGGGATATACAGGCAAGATAGAGCGGAAAGTTGCGTCCGCCGCTTTCGGCGGGCGCGATACCCCCACAGGAGGTTAACGTTGGAAATCACAACGGCAATGGTCAAAGAACTGCGCGAGGCCACCGGCGCCGGTGTGCTGGATTGCCGCAAGGCCCTGGAGGCCACCGGCGGCGACTTTGAGGCCGCCGTCGCCTACCTGCGGGAGAAAGGGCTGGCGGAAGCGGCCAGGAAAGTGGACCGCACTGCCCGCGAGGGCCTCATTGAAGCGTACGTCCATCACGGCAGCCGGGTGGGCGTCATCCTGGAACTGAACTGCGAGACCGATTTCGTCGCCCGCACCGAGGAGTTCCGCAAACTGGCCCATGAACTGGCCCTGCATATCGCTTTCGCCAATCCCCGCTACCTCTCCCGCGACCGGGTGCCGCAGGAAGTCATAGAAGAGGAACGGCGCATCTACCGCACCCAGGCCCTGGAGGAGGGGAAGCCGGAAAGCGTCGTGGACCGCATCGTCCAGGGGAAACTGGAGAAATTCTTCCAGTCCGTCTGCCTGCTGGAACAGGCCTTCGTCAAAGACGAAGACCGGACGGTGGAGCAAATTCTCAAAGAGCACACGGCCCTGCTGGGCGAGAATATCGTCGTTCGCCGATTTGTCCGCTACGAACTGGGCGAAGGGATATAGGCCATCCTTAACCCTCCCGCAGGACTCCAGACCTGCGGGAGGGTTCTACAGGAGGCGAACATGACCGTGGCGAAATACCGGCGCGTCCTGCTGAAACTGGGAGGGGAGTCCCTGGCCGGGCCCTCCGGCTACGGCATCAGCCCCCGGCGGGCCGAGGAAGTGGCGGCGAAAATCGCGGCCCTGCGTAACTACGAGGTAGAGGTTGCCATTGTCCTCGGCGCGGGCAACATCTGGCGCGGGCGGGACGGTCTGGAGCACGGGATGGACCACGCCACCGCCGACCACATGGGCATGCTGGCCACCATCATGAATGCCCTGGCCCTGGCCGACGCCCTGGGGCGGATGGGTGTGGAAACCCGCGTCCAGACGGCCATTGAGATGCACACCATCGCCGAACCCTACATCCGCCTGCGGGCCATCCGTCACCTGGAAAAGGGACGGGTCGTTATCATCGGCGGTGGCACGGGCAACCCGTTCTTCACCACCGACACCGCCGCGGCCCTGCGGGCGATGGAGATTGACGCTGACCTGCTCATCAAGGCCACCCAAGTGGACGGCGTCTACTCCGAGGATCCCCGCCAGAACCCGGATGCCAGACGATTTGACCACCTGACCTACATGGAAGCGCTCAACATGCGGGTCGGCGTGATGGATGCCACCGCCATCTCCCTCTGCATGGACAACGACCTGCCCATCATCGTCCTGGACCTCTGGCAGCCGGGGAGCCTGGAACGAGCCGTTCTGGGCGAGAAAGTGGGCACCCTGATCTCCCGATGATGAATCAGCAGAATCAGGAGAATCAGGAGAATCAGAAGAATCGGAAGAATTACTGCTCTCGTGCTTCCTGTGATTCTTATGATTCTTCTGATTCTTTGATTCTTCTGATTCTTTGATTCTTTTTGATTCTCTTCCCCGGAGGAGAGCATGATCAGGGACTTGCTTCGTGAGACCGAAGATCGGATGAAGAAAACGTTGGAGGTTCTGGAGGCGGATTTCCGGGCCATCCGCACCGGTCGGGCCAGCCCGGCCCTGGTGGAACGGGTGATGGTGGACTACTACGGCATCCCCACTCCCCTCAACCAACTGGCCGTCATCAGCGCGCCGGAGCCGCAACTGCTCACCATCCGCCCCTACGACCCCTCCTCTCTGGGAGAGATTGAGAGGGCCATCCTGAAATCCGATCTGGGCCTCACTCCCTCTAATGACGGCCGCATCATCCGCCTGGTCATTCCACCCCTGACGGAACAGCGACGCACGGAACTGGCGCGCATGGTCAGCCGACGGGTGGAGGAGGCCAAAGTGGCCCTGCGCAACATCCGGCGGGAGGCACTGGACGACCTGCGAGAGTTTGAGAAGGAGAAATGGATTTCGGAGGACGAGTTCTACCAGGCTCGCGATGAACTCCAGGAACTGACGGACAAATACACCGCGCGGGCAGAGGAAATCGGCGAGCGGAAGACCCGGGAAGTGATGGAAATCTGACTCCCTGGAAAAGGAACACGGATCAACACGGATTTTATGGATAGACACGGATAAACCCCTATCCTCCGTGCCCATCTGGGTCCCGCTTGAGCCCAATGGCGACGCGTTGGGTTTTGCCGAAGAGACAAAATAGTGGTATAATATCCCCGCATCTGGGTACCCGTTCATTCACCGCCTTACCCACATCGTGCACAGGAACTGTCTCCTGATTTTACCCCGATGACGCAACCGAAGGAAGAAAAAGAATACCCTCCGCTGGAGAAAATCCCCGTCCACGTCGGTATCATCATGGACGGGAATGGCCGCTGGGCCCAGGCCCGGGGGCTCCCACGCCTGGCTGGCCATCGCGCCGGGACGGAGAATCTCCGCCGCATCCTGCGCGCCGCTGTGGAGTTCGGAGTCCGCATCCTGACCATCTACGCCTTCTCCACCGAAAACTGGGAGCGCCCCCGGGACGAGGTGGAGGGACTGCTGGACATCATGGAGCGGATGATTGACCGGGAACTCCCCGAACTCCACCGGGAAGGGGTCCAGATTCGCCACATCGGGCGCTTGGAGCGGGTGCCGGAGCGACTGGTGGTCAAAATCCGCCAGGCGCTGGACCTGACCCGGGACAATCAGCGGCTCATCCTGAACGTCGCCTTCAACTACGGTGGACGGGCTGAGATTGTGGACGCGGTCCGCCGCATCATCCAGGACGGCGTCCCTCCCGAAGCAGTGGACGAAGTCCTCATCTCCCGCTACCTCTACACGGCGGGCCTTCCCGACCCCGACCTCATCATCCGCACGAGCGGAGAGATGCGGGTGAGCAACTTTCTGATCTGGCAGGGCGCCTACGCCGAGTACTACGTCACCCCGGTCTACTGGCCGGATTTTGACAAAGACGAATTCTACAAGGCCCTGGCCGAGTATGCCCGGCGCGAGCGCCGCTTTGGCCGCATTCCCACCCATGGAGAATCCCAGAGGGGTTGATCCGGCGACCGCCTGATTCGCCGATACCCTATTCCCTGCGGAGTTGCCCTTCCACGTGTTGCGCGCCCGCCTGCTCACGGCCCTGATTGCCCTTCCTGTTGTCGTCGCCCTGATCAAGGTAGGGGGTATCGGGTTCTTCGCCCTTGTCCTCGTCGTGCTCACGGTGGCGGTGGTGGAATTTTGCCGTCTGATGGAAAAAGACCACTTCCGCCCTGCTCTGCCCTGGGCACTGCTCCTCCTGTGGGTGCTGCTGCTGGATGCCCAGTTCCCCGGATGGGGACTTTTCGGCCCTGGCCTCTCTCTGGCCCTGCTGGGTTCCCTGGCATGGCAACTGGTTCATCGGCAGGGCCAACCGGTGGCCGACTGGTCGCTGACGGTGGTTGGGGCTCTCTATGTGGGGTGGTGTGGCTGGCACCTCATCCGCCTGCGGAGCATGCCCGATGGCCTCTGGTGGGTGATGACCGTCCTGCCCGCCGTCTGGTTCGCCGATAGCGGTGCCTACATAATCGGCCGCACCTGGGGCCGCCACAAAATGGCCCCCACCCTGAGCCCGGGCAAGACATGGGAGGGCTACATTGGAGGGGTTGTTACCGGTACTCTCCTGACGACCGGACTGGCCGCCCTGTGGAGCCTGGTTGCCAGCCCCAGTGGCCCCCGGGCCATAGACGGCGCCGGGATCGGCCTGCTGGTGGCTGTTCTTTCTCCGCTCGGCGACCTGGCAATCTCTATGGTGAAACGTCAGGTGGGTGCCAAAGATAGCGGCACGCTCTTCCCGGGTCACGGCGGCGCGCTGGACCGGATAGACAGTATTCTCTGGGCAGTGATTCTGGGCTACTACTTCATCCTCTGGCGGTAGCCTCCGACTTCCGGGCTTCCAGAAACCGGGGCCTGAACCCTGTACAACGCTCAAGGAGGTTTTCTATGGCTCAACACCTGGTCCGAGACATCTACCACAAAGGCGTCATCTTTTGTAAGCCCGACACTCCCCTCCAGGAAGTGGTGCGGGTGATGGCGGATACCGACATTCACGCCATCATTGTGGCCGAAGGAGAGGGAACCCAGCCTCTGGGGGTTGTCTCTCACACCGACGCCATCGCCCACTACGGTGAGGACCTGAGCCGGATTCGCGCGGCCGACGTCATGACCCCCGGCGTGATCACCATTTCCAAAGACGCGCCGGTCGCGGAGGCGGCGCGGAAAATGCTGGAAAGCCGCATCCACCGCCTGCTGGTGGTGGACGAGGACGGCACGCCCCTGGGCATCCTCTCCACCACCGACATCATCCGCGATATGCGCGGCTCCAAATGGGTCTGGTACATGGGGTGAGCCGATGCCCGAGGAAATCATCACCATAGAACGGCACATCCTGGAGCAGGAGCGGGCCTACCCGGAGGCGACCGGCGTCTTCACCAGTCTCCTCTACGACATCGCGCTGGCGGCCAAAATTATCGCCCGCGAGACCTCCCGCGCCGGGCTGGTCCAGATTCTCGGCCTGGCGGGCAAGACCAACGTCCAGGGCGAGGCCCAGATGAAACTGGACGTCTTCGCCAACCAGACGATTATCCGCATGAACTCCTATACGGGCCGACTGGCGGTGATGGCTTCCGAGGAGGAGCCGGACATCATCCCCATCCCCGAGGGCTACCCGACGGGCCGCTACGTTCTGGTCTTTGACCCGCTGGACGGTTCATCCAACATAGATGTCAACGCCAGCATCGGCACCATTTTCGGCATCTACCGCCGCCGCACTCCCGCCGGGCCGGGAACGGTGGAGGATTGCCTTCAGCCGGGGCGCGACCTGGCCGCGGCCGGTTACATCATTTACGGCTCCAGTACGATGATGGTCTACACGACCGGCAACGGGGTACACGGTTTCACTCTGGACCCGGGGGTGGGAGAATTCCTGCTCTCCCACCCGAATATCCGTATCCCGGCGGAGCCCAAGTACTACAGCGTCAATCAGGGCAACGAAAAGTACTGGAGCGAGGGAGTGCGGCGGTACACCCACTGGCTGCAGGGGATGGATGAGGAGAACCCCCGCAAGCCCCTCTCCGGGCGCTACATTGGCTCGCTGGTCGCCGACTTTCACCGGAACCTGCTGGAAGGTGGGGTTTTCTATTACCCCCAGGACTACAAGGACCCCAACAAGCCCAAAGGGAAACTGCGGCTCCTCTACGAGGCGGCCCCTCTGGCCTTCATCGCCGAACATGCTGGAGGATACGCTTCCGATGGGCAGCGCCCCATCCTGGACATCGTCCCCGAGACGCTTCACCAGAGGACGGCTCTCTTCATCGGCAACCGGGACCTGGTGGAGATGGCGGAAAGATTTATCGCCCGCTACGGATGAGCGGAGGGTTTGGGTGCAGGATAAATCCTGCGCTACTGTAGAATAGGATTTATCCTGTCATTGCAGGATAAATCCTG
>JAGHZG010000075.1 GCA_017743275.1 Chloroflexota bacterium
CATTTCGTATTGATAGGGAATTAGAGGTCAGGCTAACGACTGAGGGCTAACCCCTAACGACTCCCTCAGTCCGTCCGGTCGTTTTCGGGCGGGGGCTGGCCGTTGTGTGCGGCCCAGTGTTCCCGGGCCTCGGCGACGAGAAAGATGGAGCCGGTGACCAGGATGCCGGTATCCGGGCGCAGGAGCGCCAGAGCCCGCTGAAAGGCGCGCCGGATGTGGACGGCAATCTCGGCCCCACCCCCCACCGACGCGGCGATGTCCGCCAGTTCCACCGGGGTGGCGGACCGGGGATGGTCGGAGCGGGTGACGATGAGGTGGTCGGTGATGGGCAGAAGCGCCCGCATCATCCCGGGGATGTCCTTGTCGGCCGACGCGCCGAAGATGAGCACCCACTTCCGGCCTGGGAACCACTCCCGGAGCGTCTCCCGCAGAACCTCGGTGGAGTACGGGTTGTGGGCACAATCCACCACCACCAGCGGGTCCGTGCTGAGGACTTCCAGCCGCCCCGGCCACTCCACCCTCCGGAGTCCCTCCTCAACGGCTGCGCGCGGGAGGCGGAAACCCCGTTCCAGAAGAATCTGCAGCGCGGCCAGAGCGGTGGTCGCGTTCTCCAGTTGATGACGGCCCAGCAGGGAAATCCAGTACTCCCCCGCCAGGTCGTCCCGCCCCTCCCCGACGCGGCGGACGGTGAAGGACTGCCCCTTCAGGTCAAAGGGGCCGGGCTCCCAGACCCAGTCCCGTCCCACTGCCACCAGGGGGGCCTGGCGGGCGCGCGCCGTCTCCTCTATCACGGCCAGCGCTTCCGGACGTTGCGGCGCGGTGACGACGGGGATGCCGTCTTTGATGATCCCCGCTTTCTCCGCCGCAATCTGAGGCAACGTGTTCCCCAACAGTTGGGTGTGGTCCAGGCTGAGGGAAGTGATGACCGCCACCTCCGGACGGATGACGTTGGTGGCATCCAGCCGTCCACCCAGGCCGACTTCGGCAACCAGAACGTCTATCTTCTGGCGGGCGAAGTAGGTGAAAGCGATGACGGTGACGGCCTCAAACGTGGTCACGCCGGGGACGCGAGCGATCAGCGGGCGGAATTCCTCCACCAGCGCGACGATGTCCTCCCGGGAAATGAGGTCGGCGCCGATGCGGATGCGCTCGCGGAAGGTATGGAGGTGGGGGGATGTGTAGAAGCCGGTCCGGTATCCGGCCGCGCGCAGGACCGATTCTATGATCGCCGAGGTGGAACCCTTCCCCTTGGTCCCGGCGATATGGGCGGACGGGTAGAGGCGGTGGGGGTTCCCCACCATGTCCAGCAACCGCTCCACGCGGGAAAGGTCCAGCGTCTCCGGCGAGTAGCGGTCCAGACGCCGTTTCTCGTAGTCGGTCAGACTATAAAGGTACTCTATCGCTTCGCGGTAGGTCATCGGTTCTCCTTTCAAATAAACCATTGTACCGCGTTTGGGAGGAATTGCAAGCCGTGGAACCCCCCCGGCCCCGGGGGGTGTGTCCCAGTTTTGTCGGGCTGGGCCGCTGGCCTTTCCGCCTGGCCGTAAACGGCCAGGCTCAGGCGAAGACGAGGCGCTAAAGCGCCCCTTTTCGCCCTGGCAACCCGTGTTTCTGAAAGGCTACCGAAGGGAGAGGGCGCTTCCAGCGCCCTGCGCTATCTCAGCCAGGCCGTTTACGGCCTGGCCCACCGGGCTCCCGACGATGTTGGGACACACCCGCCCCGGATGGTGGGCAAGAATATCAGCGTCTGGCTCACCGAGGGCCAACTCCCGAAAACAGTCTCCCAGTACGGTTCTACCCCTGAGGAAATTTTCGTCAATTATGGAATCCTCAGGGAAAAGTACGGCGATCGGATTCAGGAACTGCCGCTGGGGGCTGTGGGCTTATACTCTTATGTGGACAAGTTAAGAATTGGCCTGCAGCAACTGATGGCGGGCAGCCGCAACTTTCAACTCTCCACCATCAGCCGGGAGGACCTGATCGCGCTCACTGAAGAAGCCGCCAGGGTTTCCGGGATCCCCTATGTGATGGAGGCGTATCGGGAGGAGGCGATGACTATCATCCGGGGCAATGGCACCTGTGCGATAAGTTTCCCTGTACCAGAACCGGTCTACGTCAGGCGCTGGGAGCAGGAGGATCACCAGTAGATGCCGGTAGATGGGAGGTGTTATCTTGGAGAAGAGTTGTTTGGGGCGGACAAAACCCGTCTCAAAAACCCTTCCCCCATCGTCGTTGTGAGGCGACGAAAGCCACCGAAACCGTTTCCTTTACTCTCTTATCTCCAGGGTTAGCAGGAGAAACGTCCCCTCACCAACGGGAAGCCGCCGGCCCGTCTCTTTCACGTATAGCCCCACCCGCAGGAAGTACGACCCCGGCGGAAGGGTCGGCAGGAGCAGGACGTGCTCATCCCGCACGACCTCATCCGCCACCCACAGGGAAGTCGGATAGGTTCCCCGCTGGGGCATCTCGTCCACCTGGGTCAGGATGGCGCCACTCTGCGGGTCCAGCAGGTGGACAAAGACGGTGTAGTCCTCCTCCATCTCCTGCAGGGCCTGCCAGTACAGAGTCAGCGAGAACGGTTGCCCTGCCCGCGCCTCCCCCATCTCGTACCCTAACAGGCGAATCGCCCCACCGAAATCGGCCCTCATCGGATGCGGGGGAGTCGCGGTGAAGGCGCGCTCCAGGCGGGAAACTGCAACCACCCCCAGGCGAGCGGGCCCCGCCGGACCCACCGCCAGGTAGACCGGATACTCCCCCGGGGGCGTCTGCCGGGGCAGGCGGAGGGTCAGCCGGTCCTCCACCGTCATCCCCGCCCGCCACTTCGGGAAGGGGAGGCGGCCGTACACCGGGGCATCCTCGTAGAGGGGAACCCTCTGCGGACCTTCCAGCCAGACGCGGACGGTCCAGTCGGGGAGGGGCGCAGTGAGGGACCGCCAGCACAGGGTCAGGGAGAGACGCTCTCCGGGCCGCAGGGACGACGGGAGCGGCGACCATCCCATCAGCCGGACCCCGTCCGCCCCTATCCCGTCCGGCGCGGGCTGACAGGAAGGGGGGAGAGTTTCCAGGGCCGGAGAATCCGGCGGATGCAGGGCCCCAAAGGGGAACCGGGCCTCCAAACCGGCAAACTCCTCGTTCGGCCCCACGCGGGGCAGGATTTCCATCGTGTCCGGATTGAAGAACCCCACGGCGACCCCGTAGCCGTCCACCGGCGGCGCGCCGGGTGGCGGGATCAGGACATGCTGGTCCAGCACCACATCCCCCACTGTCCACTCCCCCGTCGGGTAGTGGAAGGGGTGGACGCGGGCCCACTCGCCGGTCTGCGGGTGGATCAGACGGACGACGGGCTGGAGGGCCGGATAAGGGGCCCGGACCTCCCAGGTCACCAGCACCCCGCAGGGCCGACCGACCACACACTCCGGTGTCAATGGGGCCACTGAGTGCACCAGCACGACGTGGCCGAAGTCGGCGGCGGGCGGCCCCACTGGCCGCAGCGCGGCGACGTCCTCAGCGGAGAGACGGTACACCCACAGCGCGGGTCGCCCAAAGGGGTCACGAATCTCCTCCACGGACCACCGGGAGGAGAGCCGCTCGGGCCAGGGGAACGGCGGCCTGGCCGTCGTGGGCACCAGGTAGACCGCGCCGCCGTGGGGGGGAAGGACCAGCGTCGCGCCGCCGGTGAGCCATTTGAGTTGCGCGTACCGGCGAGAGAGCGCGGCCACCGTCGGATGCTGATAGTGGACGGAGGCCGCGTAGGCCGTCGTGCCCTCCAGGTCCAGACGGTCCAGCGTCTGGGCCAGGAGCATCATGTCCCCATCGTTGGTGTCAAAGAGAGCAGGGGAGCACGCCCAGCGGAAATAGTGCTCCCCGGTGACGGCCCCGTTCCAGCCCAGCAGGAGCACCAGGGCCAGCGCCGTACCGGGGGAACGGAGGCGGGCGGGGAAGCGGAGGATGATCTCCGAAAGGGCCACGGCCGGAAGCATGACCAGAAACGGGTACACCCCCACCAGCCGCATATGGTTGGGGACGTCGTCCTGGGTTGCCAGCGCGCTGGGCAGGAGCATGACGGGCAGTGCGGCCAGCAGAAAGACCCGCCCTGCAGAGGTCAGCGCGTCGCCCGGACGACGGAGCAGCAGAAGGAGAAGTCCCGCCAGGGCCAGCAGGGCCAGCGGCCACTCCAGCACGGGGTGCGGCGCGACGTTGAAGCGAACGCCCCGGTCGCCCGCGCCGGGCCAGCCCAGGCCGAGGATGCAACGCCAGAAGCCGTCCAGGACCTCCTGCCAGGTAGGAGCAGAAACCTGGGAGATGCGGACGGCAAAGGCCTCAGGGTGGCGGAGGAAATACAGCCCCAGGGGGGCAAAGACGAACACTGCCACGACCAGAACGACGGCTAACTGGAGGAGATACCGCCGACGCGCCGGGGAGGGGGCGCGCAGGAGGAGCCAGACCATCCCCATAGCCAGGGGAATAGGGAAAAGGCGCACGGCCAGGTAGGTGTAACTGGTCAGCCCCAGGGAGAATCCGGCCGCCAGCAGGAGGGGCCAGCGGCCGGTCCGCAGGGCACGCCAGAGGAGGGCCACCGTCAGGGCTTCCATCAGAGATTGGGAGACCGCGCGGAAACCGTAGCGGCTGAGGATGACGTGGGGGAGCAAGACGGCCATCCCGGCGGCGGAGAAGAGGGCAATCCGGCGCCCCTCCGCCCCTGGCCCCCAGAGAGCGCGCGCGGCGGCCGCCGTGGCAGCCACGGCCACAACACCGACCATTGCCCCATTCAACCGCAGGATCCAGGGCGCCACCCCCACCAGCCGGAACCACAGCGCGCCCAGATAGAAGAAAAGCACTTCCTTGCCCGTGTACGCGCCGATAAAGACGGGACGGTATCCGCCGTACGCGATCTCCTGGGTCAGGATGTTATTGGCCGCTTCGTCGTAGTGCAGGCCGAGAGGAAGGTGGGTGATCTCCGCCAGGCGCAACACCGCGGCGGTCAGCAGGATAAGGGTGAGCAGGTATATGGTAGATTGGTATTTAGGAAATTGGTCACTGGTCATTGGTCAGCCGTCAGGAGTTAGCCGTTAGCCGGTAGCCGTTGGTGGTCAGTGGTCCATTGTCCATCGTCCGTCGTCTATCGTCTGTCGTCTATCGTCGGTGGTCTGAGATACCGATCCAGGAAAAAGTTGTAGAGGGCCGAAGGGGAAGCGACGGGTACCGGCGGGCCTGCGTTACAGAGCAGAAACGGCCACTCCTGCCCACCTCCCAGACCGCCGTGGGTGGCGATCTGTTCCTCAAAGGTGACCACACGTCCGTCCGGGAGGAGCCGCCCCATCAGGATCAGGTCGCCGGAATAGGGGCTGGTCGCCAGACGGTACACCTCCCCGGCGACCCGGTCCCGGTCGCCGTACGGGGCCAGCGGGTCAGGCGGGGTGATGTCCAGACGCCCGTCGCCAATCACGGCCCGGCCGCCCTGCGGCCCCAGCACCACCACCCGCCCTCCAGCCCGTCCCACAATCCAGCCGATCCGGTCCATCTCCATCAGCCGGTCAAGGAGATCCGGATACAGCAGGGCCACCTCTATCAGGTCCAGCGGCCGGGAGACAACGTTGAAGTAAATGTGGGCCAGCGGCCCCGAAACGCGCACGACGACGTCCTCCCGCCGCTCCAGGTCGTACTCTTCTGCCTCCCAGTCGGGGGGGATGCGACGGCCCAGGGAACGACGCAGGGCCCGCACCACCCGACCGACGGTGGGCGGCAACCGTTCCTCTATGCCTTCCATCTCCCCCATCAGGTAGCGGGCCTTCGCCTCCGCGTATCCCGGCCGGCTGAAGACCTCGTCCAGCGAGACGTCTCCCAACTGGGCAACGACAAATTCCCCCAGCGTCTGCCCGATCATCCAGGAGAAGGGGACGGAAGGGGCATTGCCATGATCGGAGAGGACGAAGAGGTCGTACCGACGGCCCGAAGAGCGGGCCGCGCGCCGACGGGCGCGGTCAATCTGCCGGATGCGGCGGTCTATGTCCCGCAGGACGGCGAAGGCGGCGGGGTCGCTGGGGCCGAACCAGTGGGCGACCTCATCGTAGGCGTTGTAGTTGGCGTAGATGGATGGGACGCCCCGGTAGATGTCCAGGATGATGCCGAAGGTCTGGACTTCGGTGAAGAGAGCATTGACGGCCGCGGCCAGGAGAGGGGAGAGCAGGCCGTAGGAGCGAGCCGGACGGCGATGGAGGACGGCGTCCAGCCGCCAGAGCAGTGCCCGCAGGTAGCCAGTGACCGTCAGCCAGAAGACGCGCAGGACCCGCAGCGGGCTGAGCAGGAAGACCAGCAGGAGCCCGATGCCGCGCACCGATTCCAGAAAGAGCCGGGGATGGATGGAGGCCAGGGTGAAGAGGGCCAGGTCGGCGTCCCCGTCAAACATGTTCACGTAACTGGAGCCCCCCAGCAGAATGCCGACCCGTCCGGCCCGCAGTCGCTCCTGCAGGGCCTGGACCTGGGCAGGCCGCTTGGCGACGAAAGCCATCCGTTCCCGTTTGTCGTACCAGCGGAAGCCGGGGATGTCCTCCCGGCTGCCGAAGAGGATGGCCGCCTGGACAGCGGGGGTGGTGCTGGGCAGTCCGCAGTACCATGGGGTCAGGTGCCAGCCCTCCTCCCGGACCAGCCGCCGCAGATACGGGAGATACCCCCGTTCCATAGCCTCCAGCAGGTGGTCGTGGGAGAGGCCGTCG
Source organism: Chloroflexota bacterium (assembly GCA_017743275.1). GTDB lineage: Bacteria > Chloroflexota > Anaerolineae > B4-G1 > DUEL01 > SpSt-77. The sequence goes on from JAGHZG010000075.1 coordinate 6,714, forward strand.
ATCTGGATGACAATGAACCCCCGTCGGCCGTCGGGCGAAATCTCTGGCCGCCCAATCTGGCGGGCCAGCGCCTCGTATTTCCGGCGACGGGGGCCTTCGGTGATCCGGTCCAGCGCGCGGAGCAGAAATCCCATAACCGAGCACGAAGGATACGAGGAGAACTGTCAGGCACTTCCAAAAGTGCCTGGCACGTTCGGAAGGGGCACAACAGAGTACTCCAGACCTTATACCCGCTCCAGTGCCAGCGCCAGCGCGCCCAGCAGGACCACATCGTCCCCCAGGGCCGCCGGGACGACGGGGGTGTTCTCCCAGTAGACGCGCTGGGACCGTTCCCGCATAGTCTGCCGGATGGGGTCAAAGAGAAGGGCGCCCGCGTTGGCCACCGACCCGCCGATGCTGTCTCTTATACACATCT
>JAGHZG010000076.1 GCA_017743275.1 Chloroflexota bacterium
CGGCATTGAGCCCGGCTAATCACCGGGGCAGGGGGATTTTTGTCCAAAGTCCAGTATTGAACCCTCTTTCTCCATTATTGGCCGCTCCCTGCCTCTTGCGGGGGCCCCTCGGGCTTCGGTCCCGCGCGGATGTCTCGCGCCCCAGACGGAGGAGTGAAATGAGCGCCGATTTTATCTCCCGAATTATCGGTATGTTTGTTCTGGCCGTTGGAGGACTGATCCTGGGCGTACGCTTCGCCACCCTCGCGGAGACCTCCGCCTATCTGTACGGCACCACTTTTATGCTGGTGGGCGCGCTGGCTGGCCTGACCCTCACCCCCTACCTGACGGTCCGCCCTCTCCAGTTCCTGCGGCAGAAAATCCACCGTATGCCCGTCCAGCAACTCCTGGCCGCTACCGTTGGGCTGACCGTTGGCCTGGTCATCGCTTCTCTGAGCACGTTTCCCCTCTCCATGCTGCCCCGTCCCCTGAACCAGATTCTGCCCTTTCTGAGCGCGGTGCTCTTTGGCTACATTGGCGTGCTGGTAATGACGGCCCGGCAGCAGGAAATCTTCGCCTTTCTGCGGGGGCGGCTCCCCGAACGGCCGGAGGATTGGGGGGAGATTCCCCCCGTCCTTCTGGATACCAGTGTCATCATTGATGGGCGCATCGCCGACATCAGCCGCACCGGGTTTATCCGCAGCGAGATGCTGGTGCCCCGCTTCGTCCTCAACGAACTCCAGCACATCGCCGACTCCCCCGACCCTCTGCGGCGCAACCGGGGGCGGCGCGGGCTGGATATGCTCCGCCGTCTCCAGGAGGAATCCGACATTCCGGTGCGGATTGTGGACCTGGATGCTCCCGAGGCCCGTTCGGCGGACGACAAACTGGTCCTGCTGGCCCGGCGTCTTCGCTGTCCCATCGTCACCAACGACTACAACCTGAACCGCGTCGCCGAACTTCAGGGCGTGACCGTGTTGAACGTCAACGAACTGGCCAACGCGGTACGCGCCGTCTATCTGCCGGGTGAAAGTTTGAGGGTCCACATCATCCAGGAAGGCAAAGAGCCCGACCAGGGCGTGGGCTACCTGGATGACGGGACGATGATTGTGGTGGAGAACGGTCGTCCCTTCATCGGGACAGAGATAGATACCATCGTCACCAAAGTCTTGCAGACGGCCGCCGGGCGGATGATTTTTGCCCGTCCGGTAGAGCATTCGGAGAAGTAGGATGCAAGAAACAGGATGCAGGATGCAGGACGCAGGATGCAGGAAGCAGGATGCAGGATGCAAGAAGGAGGAGGAGAATGGCTCTGCAGGTCTATAATTATCTGACCCGTCAGAAGGAAGTCTTCAAACCCCTGGAGCGCGGACGGGTGCACATGTACGTCTGCGGCCCCACCGTCTACGACCATGCCCACCTGGGCCATGCCAAACTCTACGTCGCGATGGACGTGGTGGTGCGGTATCTGCGCTTCCTGGGCTACAAAGTCCGCTACGTCCAGAACATCACCGACGTGGGCCACTTGCTGGATACCGGGGAGGACCGCATCCTCAAGGGTGCCCGACGGGAACGGGTAGAGCCGATGGAACTGGTGGAAACGTACACCCGTTCGTATTTTGAGGACATGGACGCGCTGGGTGTTGTCCGTCCGAACATCTCTCCTCGCGCCAGTGCCCACATTCCGGAACAGATTGAGTGGATCAAGACCCTCATTGAAAAAGGATACGCCTACGAAGTGGACGGGAACGTCTACTTCTCGGTGGAGAAGTTCCCCGAATACGGCAAACTCTCCGGCCGGAAGGTGGAGGAACTGGAGCCGGGGGCGCGGGTGGAGGTGCGGGAGGAGAAGCGCCACCCGGCGGACTTCGCTCTCTGGAAGCGCGCGGAGCCGGAGCACATCCTGCGCTGGCCCTCCCCCTGGGGGTGGGGCTATCCTGGCTGGCACATTGAGTGCTCCGTCATGGCCGCCAAATATCTGGGAGAGACCTTTGACATCCACGGCGGCGGGCTGGAAAACATCTTCCCCCACAACGAGTGCGAGATTGCCCAGGCAGAGGCCGTCACCGGCAAACCGTTCGCCCGCTACTGGATTCTCACCGGCTCCCTGACGGTGGACGGGGTCAAGATGAGCAAGAGTCTGGGCAACTTCCTGACCATCAAGGATGCCCTGAAACTCTACCGTCCCGAGGTCATTCGGGCATTTATCCTGTCCGCGCACTACCGGGGCCCGCTGGATTACTCCCGGGAAGCGATGCAGGCCGCCGAACAGGGCGTTCGCCGCCTCCACAACACCGTCCGCGCAGTGCGCGCCCGAATGAAGGAGACCGCGATGCCTGAAGGGACCGCCGACCTTTCCTACATAGCGAACCTGGACCCCTACCGGGAGGCCTTCCTGGCGGCGATGGACGACGACTTCAATACTCCGAAGGCTATGGCGACGCTTCATGAACTGGCACGGATGGTCAACCGGATGCTGGATTCCGGGCAGCCCATCAACCATGGGACCCTCGCGGCCATAGACCAGATGTTCAGCGAACTGGGGGGCCAGATTCTGGGCATCATTCCCGACCAACTGGAGCCGCCGGAGGTACGCAGCGGGCTGGTGGATGGGCTGATGGACCTGATTCTGAGCATCCGGCAGGAGTATCGGGCGGCGAAGGACTGGGCGCGCGCCGACGCCATCCGCCAGCGCCTGGCGGAACTGGGCATCATCGTGGAGGACCGACCCGAAGGGCCGACATGGCGATTGGAAATGTGAAATGTGGAGGGATCGCCTCTACTGCAAATCCTGCGAACATATGGACGAAGTGCCCAATGATGCCGTAAATGCAAAAGGTGAATGCATGATTGAGCTCATCCCGGCACGTTGGGAATCTGTTTTTGATCACTTGATCAACAATATCCATCAATGGGGCCTTTTTGCCTCGCCCTATATTTCTGCATCTCCCGTTCAGCGGATCGCACAGACTTTAGGAAACCGAAACATACAGCTGGATATTCTGACCGATTTAGAGGCAGTCTGGCGGGGTGCAACAGACCCCGCAGCCCTGGTGGCCTTGATGGATGCCGTCCCGCCCACGCGGATATGGTATCTGCCGCGACTTCACGCAAAAGTCTACATCGCTGATGAACGGGAGGCCATCATCACTTCGGCCAATCTCACCGACCATGGCCTGACGATCAACTATGAATATGGCATCCGGCTCACGGAGCCCTCCATTGTCCGGCGCATCCGGGATGACCTGCTGGAGTACAAGCAACTGGGAAATGTAGTCCCTCGCTCTGAGCTGGAAAGGCTTGCGGAAATAGCTGCCGACATCCGGGCCCTGCGTCGGAAAATGGAGCGCGCAACGCGAGAGACTCTTCGGAAGAACCTTCAACACCGGCTGAGCGATGTCCAGACCCGGTTAATGGAAATTCGTGCCGAGGGCAAAACGACCAACCGCATCTTCGCCGATACCATCGTGTATCTGCTCAGGAAACATGGCCCGTTAACAACTGCTCAAATGCATCCACTGATTCAACGGATTCATCCCGACCTGTGCGACGATACAATAGACCGGGTCATCAAAGGCGTGCATTTTGGCAAGTTATGGAAGCACTATGTACGGAATGCTCAGCAAACTCTAAAAAGGCAGGGAATGATCTCGTACGATGGGCATTATTGGCGTCTAACCAGCCGATAGGATATGCGTGAAACCCTCTACGGTCGCAACGCGGTCTATGAGTCGCTGCGGGCCCGGCGGCGGCAGTTCTTCCGACTGATGGTCGCCGATACCGTCCGCGCGACGGACATCGTGGACGACATCCTGACCCTGGCAGAACGGGCCGGGGTGCCAGTAGAACGCGTCCCCCGCCGCCATCTGGACTGGATGGGGGAAGCCAACCATCAGGGAGTGGCCCTGGAGGCCAGCGAGTACCCATACGCTGATCTGGAGGACATTTTGGCCGAGAGCGCGCGGCGCTCTGAGCCCCCCTTCCTGCTCCTCCTGGACCTCCTGCAGGACCCGCAAAATGTCGGCACGCTCCTGCGCACCGCCGAGGCCGTTGGCGTCCACGGTGTGGTAATCCAGCAACGCCGGGCTGTCGGGATCACCCCGGCGGTGGTGCACACCTCCGCCGGGGCGGCCGAGCACCTTCGGATCGCCCAGGTGCCCAATCTGCCGGAGACCATAGAACGGCTGAAGGCGCGCGACATCTGGGTGGTTGGATTGGAAGCCGTACGGGGTGCCCAGAGGTACGACCAGGCAGACCTCACTGGCCCCCTGGCCCTGGTGATCGGCAGCGAAGGGGAGGGCCTGCGCCGGCTGGTTCAGGAACGGTGCGACCGGATGGTTCAACTCCCCATGGTCGGAAACGTCACCTCCCTCAACGCGGCCGTCGCTGGCTCCATTGTCCTCTACGAGGCCTGGCGGCAGCGGGCAGCGGCTCAAAGAACAGACCGCCGGTAGGCACAGAGGCTGATCCACGAAGGACACGAAGCATCACAAAGACGAAGCATCACAATGAAAACCATTCGTGCCCTTCGTGTCCTTCGTGGATTTTGATTTTTGCTCTGCAATGGAGAACTGGGGTATTGTTGGACACGAATGGGCGGTCCACCTTCTCCGGCAGGCACTGGAGGAGGGAGAACTTTCCCACGCGTACTTATTTACCGGCCCGCCGGGCGTCGGCAAGGGGACGCTGGCAAAGGCGCTGGCCTCCGCCCTTCTTTGCCAGGGGGACCCTCGCCCCTGCGGGAAGTGCCGGTCCTGCCACCTGGTCGCCAGTGGCAACCATCCCGACCTCTTCTGGGTACAGCCGGAGTCGGAAGCCGGGCGGCTGAAAGTGGAGCAGGTCCGGGAACTCCAGCGCCACCTCTCCCTGACGCCGAACATGGCCCATCATCGGGTCGCCGTGCTGGACCGTTTTGACCAGGCCACCCCCTCAGCGGCCAACGCGCTCCTGAAAACTCTGGAGGAGCCGCCAGATTTCGTCGTCCTCATCCTGCTGGCCCCCGATACGGATTCCCTTCTGCCGACCATCGTCTCCCGCTGTCAGGTGGTCCCGCTTCGTCCGCTCCCGCTGCCCCAGATTGCCGCGGCGCTGCAGACCCGCTGGGGAGTAGAGGCGGAGACGGCGCGCCTGCTGGCGCACCTCAGCGGGGGACGACTGGGCTGGGCCGTGCGAGCCGCCACCGAGCCCGACCTGCTCCGGCGGCGGCAACAGCGGATAGACGAAATGGTTGCGCTGCTGCGGGCCCCGTTAACGGACCGCTTCCGCTACGCGGCGGAACTGGCGCGCGACCCCGCTGCAACCCAGGAAGCACTGGACATCTGGACGGGTTGGTGGCGGGATATTCTCCTGCTGACGGGAGGCGTTGAGGAAGACCAGACGGGGGAGTCTCGGCTGACCCACCTGGACCAGCAGGCACGCCTGGAGCAGATGGCCGCACAATTTACGCCCGCGCAGGCCGTCGCCCGCATCCAGGCCATTCGGCTGGCGATGGACCGCTTGCGCCGCAACGCTAATCCTCAGTTAACACTGGAGGTTCTGCTGGGGTTTGACCTGTAGAAATGTTTCCAGAGGGTAACTACCTACCAGGGGGCTTTCGGGCAAGCGCCACAAAAGACGCTGGCAAAGGCGCGCCCCTGTAGCGCAGGCCGCCAGGCCTGCATGCAGGCTGACAGCCTGCGCTACGTTATCTGCAAACCGGTCAGGGTAATTACTCCAGAGGAATGGGGGGTTTGAGGCGGGCGACGAAGCCGCCCGCCTCAAACCCTCACCTTTTTCCCCCTTCTCCGAAGCGGGGAGGAGAAAGAGGCCGGGGGGATAAGGAGGGTCAAGGGAACTCTCATGCTCAGAAGTGGTACATGGCGTAGAGGGGCTCTTCTATCCGCCGGCCCATTTCAGCTGCCTGCTGAAGTTCCCGGAGCACCTGCAGGGGCACATCCAGTGATCCCAGGGGGGCTCCCTCGCCGACTCCGAAGCCGTGAAAATCGCTCCCTCCGGTGACCAGCAGGCGATACTGGCGGGCCAGCCGCAGCAGCCTTTTGACATCGTCCAGGGAATGACTGGGGTAAAAGACCTCTACTCCCTGAAGCCCCAGCGAGGCCGGGGTTGGGATATGTTCTATCAGGCCGGAGGCCGCCGGATGGGCCAGCACTGCGATGCCCCCGGCCCGGCGGATCAGCCCGATCACCTCCACCGGTGTCATCCGCAGACGGGGTACATATGCTGGCCCATACCGACCAATGTAGTGATGGAAGGCTTCCGGGATGGTGGAAACATACCCCATACCCCCGGCGGACCATCGCGCGGGCAACGTGCATCCGTCCGATGGCGCTGCCCCCGTTAGCGAAAGCGGCGACCTCTTCCCAGTCCAGGGGCATTCCCAGGGCCGCCAGTTTTTCCAGCACCTTCCGGGCGCGATGGAGCCAGGCAACCCGCATCGCTGCCAGAGACTCGTTCAGCGGCCCGTCCCAGGGGTCTACATACAGTCCCAGAATGTGGAAATCTCCGACCGGCCAGTCGGAACTGATTTCCACCCCCGGGACAATCTTCAGACCGGTACCTTCGGCAGCCGCTCGCGCTTCGGCAAACCCTGCTAAGGTATCATGGTCTGCCAGAGCAATGGCCGCCAATCTTAGCTTCAGAGCCAATTGCACCACCTCGGCGGGTCTCAGCGACCCGTCCGAAGCGGTGGTGTGAATATGGAGATCTACGCCGCCTTGCTGGCGTTGCATCGGGTCTCCACGGTGAGGTGGACAGCGGTCCGCTCCTGCCCATCAATCATCACCTCGGAGAAAGATGGGATGCAGACGATGTCAATCCCCTCCGGCATCAGGTAACTGCGGGCAATGGCGACCGCTTTCACCGCCTGGTTGACGGCGCTGGCTCCGATGGCCCGCACATCCACCTTCCCCCGTTCCCGAATGACTCCAGCGATGGCCCCCGCCACAGCGGTGGAGCGGGAATCGGCAGCAACCTTAATCATTTCCATTGTAACCTCCTTGTGGCTTCATCGTGACCACTCCGCTCCGGAATTGTTCCCGGAGGTCTGTAAACATCATACATGAAAATGAGCGGAAATGGCATTTCGGCTGCGTTACAATTTGGTAACTGGCGCGTGGGATCGCATATCGCATATCGCATATCGC
>JAGHZG010000077.1 GCA_017743275.1 Chloroflexota bacterium
GGGGAGAGGGGGGATCAAGGGGGGTGAGGGGTTAATAAAAGCCGGTGAGCGCAGCAAGCGCCGGCCGTTACAGCGCTCTGGAGGTACGGTTTTTCAGGACTTTGGGCTTCTGCCCCCCGGTACGATTTTAAGAGACTTAACAGGCCATTTGACTTTACGCCCCATCGTGAGTATAATACCCTTGAACTCCATAGGAGGTGCGGATGATGAAAAAAGGCCGTCTTTCCATGATCGGGCTCCTGGTCCTCCAGGCGATCGCGGTAGTTCTGTATCCCCCCAGTTTCTTTCGGGAGTCTCCTCAGGCCGCGGTCCTGCCCCCGACCCTGCTGATTTTCCTGTTATTGGCCCTGGCCGGGATGAACTCCGGCGTCCTCACCCCTATCGCCGGACGGGTCTCCCTGGTCTTCGTCCAAGGGCTCAACGTGGTGATGCGGCTGCTGATGATTCCGCCTCACCTGCGCGGGTCGGAAGGCTGGAACTGGCCCTTCCTGGCCCTCTCGGTGCTGGGTATTGCGCTCTCCTGGCTGACCATCGTCTGGATGGAGCGTCGTCACCCGCGCACTCTCCTGTTGCGTCAGGTAGAAAACGAGTAAGGAGCAAAAACAAGATATTTTTCATTTCGGCGGCTTTACCGCCGAAATGAAAAATATTTTCCCTCAACAACTTTTACGGAGGTGAAACGGTGAACAAATGGGTCTATCTTTCCAGCACAGCCGGAAAAGAACTGGCCGATGCTTTGGGATATGTGCCTTCTCTGGACGAGAAGAAAGCTATCCTGGGCGGTAAAGGGGCCGGCCTGGTTGATATGATGGAAGCGGGACTCCCTGTCCCGCCGGGCTTTACCATCACCACCCAGGCCTGCGTCGCCTACATCAACTCCGGCTACCGCTTCCCTGATGGCCTTTGGGAGCAGGTCCTGGAGGCGCTGAAGCAGATAGAGGAGGAAACCGGTAAGAGGTTCGGCGACCCCAGCAATCCTCTTCTGGTCTCCGTCCGCTCCGGCGCCAAGTTCTCCATGCCCGGCATGATGGATACCATCCTCAACGTCGGCCTGAACGACGAGACGGTCCAGGGGATGATCCGGCTGACCGGGAACGAGCGCTTCGCCTGGGACGCGTATCGCCGTCTCCTGGATATGTTCGGACGGATCGCCCTGGGCGTCCGCGAGCATCGCTTCAGCGAGACGATGGACGAACTGAAGGCTGAACGGGGCGTTCAGGCCGATACCGACCTCACGGCCGAGGACTTGAAGGAACTGGTCCAACGGTACAAGGAAATCTACCGCCAGGAATTGGGACGAGACTTCCCCCAGGACCCGCTGGAACAACTGCGCATCGCCGTGGAGGCCGTCTTCCGTTCGTGGATGGGCAAACGGGCGGTAGACTACCGCCGCGCCGAGGGCATCCCGGACGACCTGGGCACCGCCGTCAATGTGGTCACTATGGTCTTTGGCAATATGGGCTGGGATAGCGGTACCGGCGTGGCCTTCACCCGCGACCCCGCCACCGGTGAAAAGCGGTTCTTCGGGGAGTACCTGCTGAATGCCCAGGGTGAGGACGTGGTGGCGGGTATCCGCACCCCCCGGCCCGTGGAGCAGATGCAGGAGGAACTGCCGGAGGTCTACAGGCAACTGACGGAGATCGCCCAGAAACTGGAGCGGTACTACCGCGATATGCAGGATATTGAGTTCACCATTGAGCGCGGCCGCCTGTGGATGCTCCAGACCCGCTCCGGCAAGCGCACCGCCCGCGCGGCGGTCAAGATCGCCGTGGATATGGCCAACGAAGGGCTCATCACCCGCGAGGAGGCGGTTATGCGCGTCCAGCCCCGGGATGTGGACGCGCTCCTGCACCCCCAGTTTGACCCCAAAGAAATAGAGAAGGCGCGGGCTGAGGGGCGGCTTCTGGCGACCGGCGTCAACGCCTCCCCCGGCGCAGCCGTTGGCATGCTGGCCTTTGACGCCGACACTGCGGAGGCCTGGGGCAAAGAGGGCAGGCCCGTCATCATGATTCGCCCCGAGACCAAGCCCGACGATGTCCACGGGATGATCGTCTCCAAAGGCATCCTGACCAGCCGGGGCGGCGCCACCGCCCACGCGGCCGTCGTTGCCCGCCAGTTCGGCATCCCCGCCGTCGTCGGCGCCGGCGCCCTCCAGATTGACGTGGAGGCCCGGGAGGTCCGCGTCGGCAACAAGGTCCTGCGCGAGGGCGACTGGGCCTCCCTGGACGGCGCCACCGGCGAGGTCTTTGAGGGCCAGATTCCTACCGTTTACCCGGACTTTGACCGGGAGGTGGAACTGCGCACCCTGCTGGAGTGGGCCGATGAGATTGCCGCCACCGAGGGCATCCGCCAATGGCCCGCCGACTATGAGGGCTTCCCCACCCGGGGCCTCCAGGTCTGGACCAACGCCGACTACCCCAAGGACGCCCGCCGGGCCCGGATGTACGGCGCCAAAGGGATCGGCCTCTGTCGTACCGAGCACATGTTCTTTGAACAGGAGCGCCTCCCCTACGTCCAGGAGATGATCCTCAACGCCGAGGAGGCCCAATTGCTCCTGGACCGGCGCGACCGTCTCCAGGAACTGCTCCATAAGGGGAGCGAGGATGGCCGGGCCCTCACCCCAGAGCGCCGGGCCGAACTGGAGGCCGAACTGAAGGCCGTGGAGGCGGAAATCGCGGCGTCGCCCGCCGTCCAGAAGTACCTGGGCGCGCTGGAGAAACTGCTCCCCTACCAGCGCTCCGACTTCTACGGTCTCTTTGAGGCGATGGACGGCCTGCCGGTCATCATCCGCCTGATTGACCCGCCGCTCCATGAGTTCCTGCCCTCCCTGGAGGACCTGCTGGTGAAGGTGACCGAGATGCGGCTGCAGAACGTCCAGGGGCCGGAGCGGGAGGAGGCGGAGCGGCTGCTGGCCGCCGTCCAGCGGATGCACGAGGCCAACCCGATGATGGGCCTGCGGGGCATCCGCCTGGGCATCACCTATCCGGACATCACCAAGATGCAGGTGCGGGCCATCTTTGAGGCGGCCTGTCAGGCGGCCAAAAACGGCATCGTCGCCCAACCGGAGGTGATGATTCCGCTCACCGGCCACATCAACGAGTTAAAGGTCACCCAGCGGGAACTGGAGGCCGTGGCGAAGCAGGTAATGGAGGAGCAGGGCGTCCAGGTGGAGTACAAGTTCGGGACGATGATTGAGGTTCCGCGTGCCGCCATCACCGCCGACGAAATCGCTTCTATGGCCCAGTTCTTCTCCTACGGCACCAACGACCTGACCCAGATGACCTTCGGCTACAGCCGGGACGACGCTGAACGGAACTTTCTGGTCCGGTATGTGGAGCGGGGCATCCTGCCGGATAACCCCTTCCAGGTACTGGACCGGCAGGGTGTGGGGGAACTGGTGCGGCTGGGGGTTCGGCTGGGCCGCAAGACCCGCCCGGACCTGGAGGTGGGCATCTGCGGCGAGCATGGCGGCGAGCCCTCCTCCATTGAGTTCTGCCACCTGGTTGGCCTGAACTACGTCTCCTGCAGCCCGTTCCGGGTGCCCATCGCCCGGCTGGCGGCGGCGCAGGCGGCCATCCGACACCGGGGCAAAGTCCTGGGCCAGGCCGCCGATGTGGTCGGCGCCTACTACGTGGCGAAAGACTGATCGGATGTTGACCAGCGGACGTGCCAGGCACTTCTGGAGGTGCCTGGCACGTGCGCCCTTTCTCATCCAGAGATGACCCTGACCCATCTGGACAAACGCGGCGCGGCCCGCATGGTGGACGTTTCGGAGAAGTCCCCTACGGTGCGGGAGGCGGTGGCCGCCGGAGAGGTCTGGATGCAACCCCAGACCCTGGCCCTCATCCAGTCCGGGGGCGTCCCCAAGGGGGACGTCCTGGCCGTTGCCCGTATCGCGGGCATTATGGCCGCCAAGCGGACCCCCGAACTGATCCCTCTCTGCCACCCCCTGCCCATCACCGCGGTGGAGGTGGACTTCTCGTTTGATGAGGAGCGGTCGGTGGTGGGCATCACCGCGCGGGTCCGCTGTACCGGAGTGACCGGGGTGGAGATGGAGGCGCTGACTGCCGTCGTCGCCGCCGCCCTGACGGTTTACGATATGTGTAAGGCGGTGGACCGGGGGATACGCATCCAGAACGTCCGCCTTCTGCGCAAGAGCGGCGGGAAGAGCGGAGAGATTGTGCTGGAGTGAGACGATATGCAGGGCACCGTTGTCGCCGTCTGTATCAGCGAGAAGAAGGGGACCCCCAAGCAGAACGTCGGTCGGGCGGTTTTGCGCCCGGATTGGGGGGTGGAAGGGGACGCCCACGCGGGCCCCTGGCACCGTCAGGTTTCCCTGCTGGCGTGGGAGTCCATTGAGCGGATGCGCGGGCACGGGCTGGACGTCCGTGAGGGGAGTTTCGCCGAGAACATCACCACGCAGGGGATAGAACTCTGCACTCTCCCGGTGGGTACCCGGTTGCGCATCGGTAAGACGCTGGTGGAGGTCACCCAGATTGGCAAACTCTGCCATACCAAATGTGCCGTCTTCCGGGCCGTGGGGGATTGCGTGATGCCCCGGGAGGGGATTTTCGTCCGCGTCCTGGTGGGCGGCGAGGTCGCCGTGGGCGACCCGATAGAGGTCATCGGAGTTTGAGCCCGACGGGAAACCGCTGCGCGGCGAGGCCTCCACCGGGGCATCGGCTGAGGTGATGCTCGCGGCGTGGCCGTCGGCCTTGCGCCCTGCGACCTGCGCCTTGCGACCTGCGCTTTGCGACCTGCGCCTTGCGACCTGCGCTTTGCGACCTGCGCCTTGCGACCTGCCATGAACCCATTACTGGTTGTAGAAAACGTCTATGTCCATCGCCCCGGTGCGGAAGTCCTCCGGGGGGTCAACCTGACCGTTTACCCCGCCGAGGTGCACGTTCTGCTGGGACTGAACGGTTCGGGCAAGAGCAGTCTGGCCTACACCCTGATGGGGTGCGCCGGATACCACCCGGTCCAGGGTCGTATCTTCTTTGACGGCGAGGACATCACCGATCTCCCCGTCTCCGAGCGGGCCCGCCGGGGCATCACCCTGGCCTGGCAGGAGCCGGCCCGCTTTGAGGGACTCCGTACCGGCGACTACATTGCGCTGGGGATGAAGGAGCCCACGGTCGTCCGCGTGGAGGAGGCGCTACGGGCCGTCGCGCTGGCTCCTGCTGCCTACCTGGGCCGTCCGGTGGACCAGACCCTCTCCGGCGGCGAGCGCAAGCGGATAGAATTGGCCGCCGTCTACGCGATGCGGCCCCGCCTGGCGATTCTGGATGAGCCGGATTCGGGGATTGACGTTCTGGGCGTTGAGGAGATTACCGGCCTGATCCGGCAAATGGCAGCGGAGGGGACGGCTGTCCTGCTCATTACCCACCGGGACGAGATGACGGAGGCCGCCGATCGGGCCAGTCTGATGTGCGGCGGCGTCGTGGTCAAGACCGGCAATCCGGACGAGGTGCGCGCCTACTTCGCTCAGCGCTGCCGCCCGCACGAGGAGACGCTGGGGGCTCAGCCCTGGGAACCGGTCAACGGCGACGTGTACAAGGAAGTCGTCACCCGGGGGGTGTGTGAATGAAGACCCACGCGGCGCCCATCGGCCCCGCATCGCTCCTGACCCGGCGCGACCCCACCTGGGCGCGCGACTTTGAGGCCATCCTGAAGGCCTACGAGGCGGCCGGCGGCAAGGTGGACGCCCTCCAATCGGACCGTATCGCCAGCGCGGTCATCAGCGCCAACCGCGTCCTCTTCGTCAACGAAATTCCGGGCATCCACCTGGAGGCCGAAGAGACCCCCACCGGCATCCGCGCCCACATCCGGGTGGACCCGGGCACGCGCGTGGAGTACCCCGTCCACCTGTGCTTCGGGATGATCCCGCAGGAGGGGGTCCAGGAGATTCTCCCCACCTTTGAGATTGGTGAAGGGGCGGAGGTGGGTTTCCTGGCCCACTGTACTTTCCCCAACGCGGTCAACCTTCAGCATATCATGGATGCGACGGTCCGCATCGGGCCGGGGGCGACGATGCGTTATACCGAGGCCCACTACCACGGTCCCTACGGCGGCATCCAGGTTCTCCCCACCAGCCACGTCATTGTGGAGGAGGAGGGCCGGTTTGAGAACGAGTTCAACCTGACCCATGGGCGAATCGGCCGGATGGAAATCCGGATGGAGGTGGATGTGGCCGCCCGCGGGGTGGCGGAACTGGTGGTCAAGGCCTACGGGATGGGCGACGATTACATCCGCGTGGAGGAGACCATCCGCCTGAACGGCCCCGAGGCCCGGGGCTGACCAGGACCCGCGTCGCTGTGCGGGACCGGGCCGTCGGCGATGTCTTTACCACGGCGGAGGGGAACGCCCCCGGCGCGCGCGGCCATATGGACTGCACGGAGATTGTGCGTGGCCAGGCCGTTGCCCGCAATACCCCCATCGTCATTGTTCGCAACGATCAGGCGCGCGTCACCCACGAGGCCGCCATCGGCTCCGTGAGCCGCAAAGAACTGGAGACGCTGATGGCCCGGGGCCTGAGCGAGGACGATGCGGTGGACATCATTATCCGGGGAATACTGGCATAAGGAGAGGGTTTTGCGGCGGCGGCCTTCAGCCGCCGCCGCAAAATCCGCTCTCTTCTCCAAATCGGATCAACATGAGGTTACGGCTTGCTGTTCCGTTTCTCGCCCTGGCATTCACTGCTCTGCTCCTGACGCTGGCGCGCCCGGCCGGGGCCGCTCCGGCGCCGGACGCCCCCGTTGTCCACATCCTCTACTTTTATTCTGTGGACTGCCCCCACTGCCAGGTGGTGGAGCAGGAAGTCCTGGGGCCGCTGGAGGAGAAGTACCCGGGCCGCCTGGACGTCCGCTATCTGGAAATTGGCGACCCTACCGCCTACGAGTTGCTGGTGCGGACGGAAGAATACTTCCAGGTTGCTCCGGAGAAGCGGGGCCTGCCGACCATTGTGGTGGGCGACCGGATTCTCATCGGGGAGGACGAGGCCCGGCAGCAGTTGCCCTGCCTGGTGGAGAAGTGTCTGGTGG
>JAGHZG010000078.1 GCA_017743275.1 Chloroflexota bacterium
TTTATCCCTTTGTGTCCTTTGTGAGTACTTTGTGCCCTTCGTGGTAGGTAATTACCCTTTCGTGCTTTTCGTGCCTTTCGCGCCTCACTGTTGCATTCCACAGAAATCCGGTGTATATTGGTAACGGGTTGAACGATGGCGATGGACGAAGAAGAAATCTTGCTGGAAGAAGAACTTCAGGGAAATCCCGAGCCCGTGGAGGAGAGCGGCGTGGACCATCTCCTGGCCCTCGGCCGCGCTCAGGGCTATGTCACGTTTGACGACATCCTGAGCGTCTTCCCGGAGGCAGAGGAGAACCTGGATCAGTTGGAAGAAATTTTCTCCCTTCTGATGAGCGCGGGCATCCCCGTCGGCGAGCCAGAAGAACTGGGCCTGGAGGTTCCGGAGGAAGCGGAACTGGAAGAGGAAGAGGAGGAACTGGAACGGGAGGGTGCCCTCGCCACCGATGAGGAGACGTATTTCCGCGCAGTAGAGATAGATGACACCATCGGCCTATATCTGAAGGAAATCGGACAGGTCCCTCTGCTCACCCAGGAAGAGGAGATAGAACTGGCCAAGCGAATGGAGCGGGGGCGGATGGCGGAGAAGGAACTCCGGAAAAACGGGCTGGACCCGGAGCGGCGCCGGGAACTGCAGGCACTGGTGGAGGACGGTCTGGCCGCCCGGGACCACCTCATCCGCGCCAACGCCCGTCTGGTCATCTCGGTCGCCAAGAAGTACATCGGGCGCGGGGTCTCCTTCCTGGACCTCATCCAGGAGGGGAATATCGGCCTGATCCGCGCGGCCAACAAATTCAACTACCGCCTGGGGCACAAATTCTCTACCTACGCGACGTGGTGGATTCGCCAGGCCGTCACCCGGGCCATCGCCGACCAGTCCCGCACCATCCGCGTCCCCGTCCACATGGGCGACCAGATTAACCGGCTGATGCGGGTCTCTCACCGGCTGACGCAGGAACTGGGCCGGGAGCCCAGCAGCGAGGAGTTGGCCCAGGCGATGGACATCCCCACCCAGAAGGCGGAGCAGATGATTACCTTCGCCCGCCGTCCGCTGAGCCTGGATATGCCGACGGACGATGAGGAAGAAAGCGCGCTGGGGGATTTCATTGAGGACGAGAGCGCCGTGGTGCCCGTGGAGGCGGTCAGCGCTTCTATGCTGCGGGATGTGATTATGGAAATTCTCCAGGAACTCCCGCCTCGGGAAGTGCGGGTCCTCCAACTCCGCTACGGGCTGGTAGACGGTGAGACGTACACGCTGGAGGAAGTGGGGAAGAAACTGGGCGTCACGCGGGAGCGGGTGCGGCAGATAGAGGCACAGGCCCTGAGCCGCCTCCGCCACCCCGCGCATGCCCGCCGACTGAAGGACTTCCTTAAATGACATAACGTGCCAGGCACTTTCGTAAGTGCCTGGCACGTTCGGAAGCGGTATTATTGAAGTCTATTTCCTCTTCCGCCCCAGCCACCACGCCCCGGCAACAATCCCCGCCGCCAGGAAGGCCAGGCCCAGGGCCGCCGTCATCACCGTCCGGGGCTCCATCCCCGGCATCACCACGCCCTCGTAGCCCGCCTCGGCACCGTACTCGGTGAACAACCGCCCCCACTTCGTCTGCAAAGCCGCCTCCACCCGTTTGCGCCCCACAAAGGGATACCAGTACACATTGTGGTAAAAGTTGGAGGCAAAGTAGGACCAGGGGACCAGCGGCGTGCGAAGGAGCAGTTTCTCAAACGGCTTGAGGGGGCCGTGGTAGATCATCTTCTGCCCCCGGCTGGCGAAGGTGTCTTCCTGAACGAAGCCCCAGTTCTGGGAGAGCACCCACTCCGGGTCCTCACCGACAATCTCTATCTGGCGCGGGTCGCCCACGCCCAGCCCCATTTCGTGCGCGATGCGGATGAAGGGAATGGACAGCGGGTCAAACCCCTGCAGGTGGGCCGAAATCGCGTCTATGGCGACCTGATCGGCGGAGGCCAGAATGACATCCTTCTCGTGCCAGCGCATCGCCCTCGGGCCGGGCCCGTCCCCCGCAAAGGTCCCGTCCATCACCGCGAAGAGCCCGGGGTGGATGTCCTGCTGGATCATCAGCAGGTCCACCAGCGTCTCGTGGATGACGGAGTGGGTCCAGTGCCGTTTGGTCCCCAGCAGCCCGCCGAAAGCGTTCTTCATCGCGCCGGTGATGGTGGTGAAGACATGAGTCTTCACTGTGGGCAACTGGATGATATTCCGCCCGATGAGGATTTCCGGGATGTACACCCCCTCCGGATAGACCTGGTCCAGCACCAGAAACGGCCGCCTGGGCTCGTAGCGCACCCAGCGGTACTGGGGCTCGTAGAGGTGGACGTTGCGGAGACCGTATTTCTGCACCACGTAGAGATGCTTGTTATTCCGCTCCCCGACATACGCGTCCACCACCACAGTGTTGTTCTGGGCCGCGATAAGGTCGCGGTATCCCGCCGCCAGCAGCGCCCGAATGACCCCCTCCAACTGCCAGGGAGTGGTGGAGCAGGCCGGGTACCAGGTCTGCCAGGAAATGTTCACTTTCAGAATGGTTTCCTTATCCGGCGGAAGCGCCTCCCGAAATCCGGCCAGTTCCATCAGGCGCGCGTAATCCTCCAGGACCGTCTCCGGCCGCGTGCGCAGCACGGCGACCCGTCCCCATCCAGGGAATCGCTGACTCATCGGAGCACCTCCTGTCCAATGACTGATTGCTGGCAAGTATACCGCGTTCCGGGTTTGTGGTCAAATCGCTTTGTGCTATAATAAGACCGGTTGCCTGTACCATCTGGAAGGAGGATGCGGGGTGGATAAAGAAGCGCTGAACCTGCGGAATCGGATGATCGGTGTCCTGTTGCGGGACGCCAGGACGCAGGCGGGTCGGACCAAACAGGAATGCGCGGATTTCCTGGGCGTCCCCGTCAGCACCATCACGGCCTACGAAGAGGGTCGCAAACCGATTTCGCTGCCGGAACTGGAGGTCCTGGCCTTCTTCCTGGACGTGCCCATCCAGCATTTCTGGGACCGGGAGGCCCAACTTCTGAGCGAAGAGTCCCCTCCGCCCGTACAGGAAATCCTGGCCCTTCGTCACCGCATCATCGGCGCCCTGTTGCAGCAGGCCCGACAGGAGGCCAGGAAGAGCCGCAAAGAACTGGCCCAACTCCTGGGCTGTTCCACCAGTCGGATTGCCGCCTACGAGTACGGCGAACGTCCCATCCCAATGGCGGAACTGGAAGTGCTGGCCCGCGCGCTGAACCGTCCCATAGAATACTTCCTGGACCCATCCGGGCCCATCGGGGAGTGGGAGGCCGAGCAGCGCGCCTTCCGCGCTTTCCGGGCACTGCCGCCGGAGATTCGGGAGTTCGTCTCCCGCCCCATCAATCGGAGTTACCTGGAGGTGGCGATGAAACTGGCGGAAATGCCCGCCAGCGCGCTGCGCCAGATTGCGGAAGGGTTATTAGAGATCACTTATTAACCCCCAATGTGGAGGGGAAAGTATGTCCACGAATGGGATATGGCGATAGACGGCATAGAGACACTGCGGCGAGACCTGGAGGAACTCCAGGAAAGAGAAGGTATTCTGTAACCCTTAGGAGGCCCCAATGTCTTTTGTTCCACACTCTGACGAAGACCGCAAAGCCATGTTAGAAGCCATTGGCGTCCGGTCGGTGGAAGAGTTGTTCCAGGACGTGCCCGAGCGGGTCCGCTTCCCCGACCTGAATCTTCCCCCCGCCCTATCGGAAATGGAGGCCCGCTGGGAGTTGGAAGCCCTGGCGTCGGCCAACTTCACCACCGCCGACGGCCCCTGCTTCCTGGGCGCCGGTGCCTACCGCCACTACGTCCCCGCCGTGGTGGACGCCGTCCTGCGCCGTGGGGAATTCTACACCGCCTATACCCCCTACCAGCCGGAAGTCAGCCAGGGGACCCTCCAGGCCATCTTTGAGTACCAGACGATGATCTGCGAACTGACCGGCATGGAGGTCTCCAACGCGTCCCACTACGACGGCGCCACCGCCACCGCCGAGGCCGTCATCACCGCCATCAACGTCCACCGCCTGAAGCGCAAGAAAATCGTCCTCTCCCCCTGGGTCCACCCCGAATACCGGGCCGTTGTCCGCACCTACACCCAGGGCATGGGACTGAACATCGTGGGCGACGGCGGGGACATCTCCCGACCGGTGACCGACCTGCTGGATGAGGAGACCGCCTGCCTCATCGTCCAGTACCCGGACTTCCTGGGACGGATTGAGGACCTGACCCCGTACGCGGAGGCCGCACACAGGGCCGGCGCGCTGTTAGTCGTGGTGGCGGACCCCATCGCTCTGGGGATGCTGAAGCCGCCCGGGGCCTTCGGCGCCGACATCGTCGTCGGCGAGGGGCAGAGCATGGGGGCCGGGCTCAACTTCGGCGGCCCGTACCTGGGCTTCTTCGCCACCCGTATGGAGCACGTCCGCCGCATGGCCGGGCGCCTGGTCGGGCAGACGGTGGACGCCGAGGGGAAACGGGCCTTCGTCCTCACCCTGTCCACGCGGGAACAGCACATCCGCCGGGAGAAGGCCACTTCCAACATCTGCACCAACCAGGGACTGGTCGCTCTGGCGGCAGCGGTTTATATGGCCGCGCTGGGCCGCTGCGGGATGCGCCGGGTGGCGGAACTCTGCTACCACAAGGCCCACTACGCCGCCGACCGGATTGACCAACTGGACGGGTACACCGTCCTTCGGGATAAGCCATTCTTCAAGGAGTTCGTCGTCCGCTGCCCGAAACCGGTACGGGAGATCAACCGCTACCTGCTGGACGAATGGGACATCATCGGCGGATACGACCTGGGGCGGGACTATCCCCATCTCCAGAACCATATGCTGGTCTGTGTGACGGAGATGAACCCGCGCCACGAGATTGACATGCTGGTGGAGGCTCTGGAGGAGGCATCGTAGGGCAACTGCTCGCAGTTGCCCTACAATTCTGGGACAATCCCCCAGCGCCTGTCTTTGACATTTATCCATAGTTGGACTACAATATTCGCTACCCTAAACCTGAAAGGAGGAACCATGAGCGAACAACTGATTGACAAACTGAATGCGGCCATCGCCCGCGAACTGCAGGTCTCCATCCAGTACATGTGGCAGCATGTCCGGATCAGCGGGCCGTATGCGGCGTCCATCGGCGGCGTCTTCAAGAAGATTGCCATCACCGAGATGAAGCACGCCGAGGCCATCGCCGAGCGGGTGGACTATCTGGGCGGTGTCCCCACCACCGAACCCGCCCCCATCACCGTGGGGAACGACTGGCGGGAGATGCTCCAACTGGACCTCAAGGCCGAGGAAGAGGCCATCGCCATGTACCGGGACATCATCGCCCTGGCCCGTCAGGAAGGCGACATCGTCACTGCCAAACTCTTTGAAGAAATCCTGATGGACGAAGAGGAGCATCACAACGAATTCCGCACGCTGCTGGAGTAGATATGAAACCTCAGGTTTCGCCCGAACCTCTGATCTTTGAAATCTCCCGCCCCGGCCGATGCGCCGTGGCCCTGCCGGAACTGGACGTTCCGCCCGCCGACCTGCCCCAGGAGTTCCTGCGGGACGACCTGCCCCTCCCCGAAGTCAGCGAGGTGGACCTCATCCGCCACTACACCCACCTCTCCCAGATGAACTACGCAGTGGATACGGTCTTCTACCCCCTGGGCTCCTGCACGATGAAGTACAACCCCAAAATCAACGAAGAAATGGCCCGCCTGCCCGGCTTCGTCCACCTCCACCCTTACCAGGACGAGGGGACAGTGCAGGGTGCCCTGGCGTTGATGTTCTTCCTGCAGGAGTTCCTGAAAGAAATCGGGGGCTTCGCCGCCGTCAGCCTGCAGCCGGCCGCAGGGGCCCACGGCGAACTGACCGGCGTGTTGATCATGCGCGCCTGGCAGTGCCACCGGGGGCAATCCCACCGCGACGTCATCCTGGTCCCCGACTCCGCCCACGGCACCAATCCCGCCAGCACGACTATGAGCGGGCTGAGAGTCGTGGAAGTCCCCTCCGACGACCGGGGCAACGTGGACCTGAAGGCCCTGGAGGCCGCCTGCCGGGAGCACGGCGACCGGCTGGTGGGCATGATGCTCACCAACCCCAACACGCTGGGGCTGTTTGACGAGCACCTGGAGGAAATCGTCGCCCTCATCCACGAGCACGGCGGCCTGATGTACGGCGACGGCGCCAACATGAACGCCCTGCTGGGCATCGCCCGCCCCGGCGACCTGGGCTTTGACGTCCTTCACTACAACCTCCACAAGACCTTCAGCACTCCCCACGGCGGGGGTGGGCCCGGCTCGGGCCCCGTCGGCGTCTCGGCGGAACTGGCCGACTTCCTCCCCGGCCCCATCGTGGTGATAGACCCGGAGCGCTCCGCCGAAAACAGCCCGTTCTTCACCTTCTACTATCCGCCCAAATCCATCGGACGGGTCAAGGCTTTCTACGGCCATTTCGGGATTATGGTGCGCGCCTATACCTACATCCGGATGATGGGGCCGGAGGGGCTGCGCCGCGTGGCGGAGGACGCCGTCCTCAACGCCAACTATCTCAAGAGCCGCATCCAGCACGTCTACCACGTCCCGTACAACCGCACCTGCATGCACGAGTTCGTCTGCGAGGGGCGCTTCCCCGATGCCCCCGACGTGCGGGCGCTGGACATCTCCAAACGGCTCATAGACTACGGCTTCCATCCACCGACCAACTACTTCCCCCTCATCGTCCGCGAGGCGCTGATGATTGAGCCGACGGAGACGGAGAGCAAGGAGACGCTGGACGCCTTCGCCGACGCCCTCCTGCGCATCGCCGAGGAAGCGCGCACGAACCCGCAACTGCTGCACGAGGCGCCCCACAACGCGCCCGTCCGGCGGGTGGACGAAGTGCGGGCGGCGAAGGAACTGATCCTCAGATACCAGCCGTAAAATGAGGTGACAGTCACCTGCCAGGTGACCTGTCTCTTATACACATCT
>JAGHZG010000079.1 GCA_017743275.1 Chloroflexota bacterium
GGGGATATACGAAGAGGACGTTTTCCAGCAGGTCTCATAAGAGTTGTCCTGGACACGAATGTTCTCATTGCCGCGTTGATCACACGGGGCGTCTGTAGTGACTTGCTGGAGCACTGTTTCCGTCGGCATGAGATCGTCCTCTCCGAGTTTATCCTGGATGAATTCCGCAGGCATCTGTACAGATTCGGTTACACTTCTGCGGAAGTGGATGAGGCCGGGGAGTTGCTACGATGGAAGGCAACCGTTGTCGTGCCGGTTCCGCTGGAGCCTTCGGTTTGCCGGGATGCGGATGACGTAATGATCTTGGGGACAGTGGTTGCGGGTGAAGCAAACTGCATCATTACAGGGGATAAGGATTTGCTGGTTTTGCGGCAGTTCGGTTCTGTGAAGATTCTGTCTCCGGCGGAATTCCTGCCACGAGAGACAGATTCTGCTGATCAGGGCAGGAGGGGATAAGTATGCCTGTGATCTCCGTTGTCGCTCCTGTCTTCAACGAAGAGGAAACTCTTCCGGAGTTCTATCGTCGCGTCCGGGCGGTGATGGACGGGATGGGGGAGCCCTGGGAACTGGTGCTGGTGGACGACGGCAGCAGCGATGGCAGTTTCCGGATCGCCCGGGAACTGTATGAGCAAGACTCGCGCGTGCGGGTGGTGCGCTTTGCCCGTAACTTCGGGCACCAGATTGCCATCACCGCCGGGATGGACCACGCCCGCGGCGATGCCGTCGTCACCATTGACTCCGACCTGCAGGACCCGCCGGAGGTCATCCCGGACCTGGTGGCCCGCTGGCGGGAGGGATACCATGTGGTCTACGGCGTCCGCGCCGAGCGGGAGGGGGAGACCTGGTTCAAACTCTTCACGGCCCGCCTCTTCTACCGCCTCATCGCCGCCCTCACCGATGTCCGTATCCCGATGGAGGCCGGGGACTTCCGACTGCTGGACCGGAAGGTGGTGGAGGACATGCGGCGCCTGCGGGAGCACCGCCGCTTCATCCGGGGGATGACCTCATGGGTGGGGTACCGGCAAATTGGCGTCCCCTACTACCGTCATGCCCGCTTCGCCGGGCAGACCAAGTACTCGTTCCGCAAGATGTTCCGGCTGGCGCTGGACGCCATCACCGGTTTCTCCGACGTCCCCCTGCGGCTGGCCTGGACCTTCGGGGCGGTTCTGCTGGTGTTGGGGGTCATACTGGGGTTGGTGCTCCTGGGGTTGCGGCTGACCGGGCAGGCCCCGCTGGCCGGGCAGGGGCTGATGCTGACGGTGGCCATCCTTCTCAGCGGCACCCAACTCCTGTTCCTGGGCATCATCGGCGAGTACCTGGCCCGCATCTACGACGAGGTCCGCAACCGGCCGCTGTATACGGTGATGGAAGTCCTGGAAAGGAGCGAAAGTGGCCCGGAAAGGTGAGATGAAACGACAACGGAAGGCTCTGAAGAAGAGAGCGGAGCGGCAGAAGGCGCGGGCTGAAACATCTTCTTTGTCATCTCCCTCTCCATCCCGGTCGGCCATCCGCCGGACGATCCGGGAGGCGGGGCAATGGCCGCTCCTGGAATGTCTGATCCCCGAAGAGTGGCAGGATACGAAGAACATCCTCCAGATTGTTGTTGCCCGTCGCTCTCCCCAGGGGCAGGTAGCGGCAGGGGTTTTTCTGGTAGACCTGGCGTGTCTGGGAGTAAAAGATGGGTTCCCGGCAGTCTTTTCCTCGCAGCGGGAGTACGAGCAGAGACTCCGCCGCCGGGTCACTGAGCGACAGAAGGTGATCCGGGCGGACCTGAACCTGGCGGCCAAAATTATCCGGGAGGCGGCGGAATACGCGGCTCGCCTGGGCTTTCGGGTGCACCCCGACGCCGTAGAGGCTATGCCGATTCTGGGAGATGCCAACCCGGACGCCTGCGAAGTCCCGATCCCTCTGGGGGGCCCGGGCGGGAAACCTATGTATATCGCTGGCCCCTATGATGACGTTCAGTCCATTATGAATCACCTGCTCCGAACATTGGGGCCGGACGGCTTCCACTATCTTGTCCCGCTGGAGGGTCTGGGGGAGGATTGGGATGAGTAGATGATAGGAGCACACCCTCTCAAAGAGCAGGTATCCACTGCGCGCGACCCGGCGGCCCTCTGCAACGTATATATACGTGGGCCGTAACTATCCACTATGAAAGGGGCCATATGTTGAAAAGAATTGCGCCCGACCGTCTCCTGCATCGTGCCTTCTTGCCTCTTGCCTTCCTGCTTCTTGCATCCTGTCTTCTCCACCCTGCCCCTGCCTCTGCTCAGAGCAAGACCTTCATCTGGGAGCGGCTGGATGTGGAGATCACGGTTCTCTCCAATGGGGACTTCCTGGTCCAGGAGACCCAGGTCATCCGGTTCACCTCCGGGACCTTCACCTTTGGCTACCGGGCTGTCCCGGCCCAGCGCCTCAACGCTATCAGCGACGTCCAGGTCTGGGAGGACGGGCAGCCCTGCCGGGTGTCCGTCACCAAAGAAGAAGGGGAGTACCGGATTCGGTGGGAGATGAATGCCCCCCGTGCCGATTCCCGCCAAACCTACATTGTGCGCTATCTGGTCCGTGGGGGTCTGCGCTATTACGAAGGGGGCGATCAGTTATGGTGGAAGGCCGTCTTCCCCGACCGGAGTTTCCCGGTGCAGGCCTCTACGGTGACAGTGCGCCTGCCGGAGGGAGCGGTGGCGGAGAAGGCGGCGGCCTACTTCGCCGAGGCGACCGTCTCCGGCATCGGGACGAATACGGTGGTCTTCACCGCGCAGGAGGTGCTGGACCCGGGGCAGGAGATGGAGGTGCGGGTGCAGTTCCCCCACGGGGTGGTGAAGGGGAGCGCGCCGGCCTGGCAAGTTGCAGAGGATGCGAAGCCCCTGATCAATCTGGGGCTGGGCGTCCTGGGGGGGCTGTTCGCCGTGGGCGGCCCGCTGCTGGTGCTCCTGCTCTGGTACCTGCGGGGCCGGGACCCGGTGGTGAAACTTCCCACGGACTACCTGACGGAGCCGCCGTCGGATGCGCCGCCGGGGGTGGCCGGTGCACTGGTGGATGAGAAGGCCGATATGCAGGACATCCTGGCCACCCTGGTGGACCTGGCCCGGCGGGGATATTTGCAGATTGAGGAACGGGCCAGGCGCGGGATGCTGACCACCTCGTCCGACTTCACCTTCCGGCGGACGGACAAACCGGACGACGATTTGCTCCCCTACGAGAAAAAGTTGCTCTCCGAACTGTTGGGGCGCAAAGGGGAGCGGCGTCTGGCCGATTTGAAGAACAAGTTCTACACGGCCGTTCCCGAAATCCAGAAAGGGATATACGCACAACTGGTGCGCCGGGGCTACTTCCGGACTTCACCGGAAGCGGTTCGCGGCCGGTATGCTGCCCTGGGGTCAGGGATGCTGATCCTGGTGGGCGTGCTGGCCTTCTGTGCCATCGGCGGCCTGGTGGAGGTCTCCGACGCGGTCATCTGCCCCTTCCTGGGCCTGGGGGTGATGGCGGTGGCCCTGATCATCGCCGGACAGCATATGCCGGTCAAGACCCGCAAGGGGGCGGAGGAGGCGGCCCGCTGGCAAGCCTTCAAGCGTTACCTGCAGGAGATGGAAAAGTACACCGACGTCCGGGAGGCCACGGACCAGTTTGAGAAGTACCTGCCCTATGCCATCGCATTTGGCGTGGACCGCACCTGGGTCAATCGGTTCACCCGGGTGGAGGGGATGCCGATGCCGGTCTGGTACATCCCATCTCCGGTCTACTACGGGGGCCGCCCTTCTGCGGGTGGACGTGGGCCGGGTATGGCCGCGCCGGCCCCCGCCGGCGCGCCGGGCGGGATGCC
The DNA here is from genome assembly GCA_017743275.1 of Chloroflexota bacterium. Lineage (GTDB taxonomy): Bacteria > Chloroflexota > Anaerolineae > B4-G1 > DUEL01 > SpSt-77. Next base: position 3,827 of record JAGHZG010000079.1, read on the forward strand.
CTCGCTGGATGGCATGAGCCGGGGGCTGGGAGCCTCGCTGGATGCCTTCTCCCGCGGGCTGGGCTCTATGCTGGATACAGCGGGTAGCGTCCTTGTCAGCCAGCCATCCTCTTCGCGCGGCGGGGGTTGGAGCGGCGGCTTCGGCGGAGGGGGCGGCGGTGGCGGCGGCGGTGGCGGCGGCAGAGGCGGATTTGGATAAACCGCTGGCTTCGTTGTGGCCTGAAATGGATTTTGGGGCTCAGTGCAAAGGTTTCGGAGGTGTAAGGTGCTTCAGGAATATTTTGAGTTCCTGGATTCCGGCGAGATTCGCATTAGGGGCACGCGGGTAGGGTTGGAAACTGTCCTGCGGGATTATCTGCTGGGTGCTGGCCCTGAGGAGATGGTGCTCCGGTATCCGACTCTTTCTCTGGAGCAGGTTCACGCAGCGATTTTGTACTATCTACAAAACACCGATCGGATCAATCAGTATCTGCGAGAATGCTGGCAACTGGGGGAGGATGCCTGGATGGAGCAACAGCGGCAACCCTCTCCGTTTGTACAGGAGTTGAGGAGACGTATGGCTGAACGGCGCCGATCTTTGCGGGAAACGCCGATCGGACATCCCACTTCGGTTGAGGTCTGATGGCCCGGCCCCGATACTTGCTGGATGAGCATATTTCCCGAGCCGTCCAGCGCCAGTTGCTACGGCGGGATTTCCGTATTTGGGAAGTGTCTACGGCGGAAGAGTTCCAGGATCAGGCCTTGTATTTACCATTGTGATGAAAAGAGAGGTGCTATGAATACCGGACGCACATTGGGACTGATTCTCATCATCGGAGGCATTGTCCTCTGTCTGCTCATTGCGGTAGTCAGCCTGACCTCGGCCCAGACGACCGGCGGGCGCGTGTTGGGCGCGGTCGTCGGGGCTCTGTTGGGGGCCCCGATGGCCGCAGCGGGAGCCTTTATCCTCTTCCGGGCCCAACAGGAGGCGCGGGAACTGGCCGTCGCCCAGCAGCAGAAGAAACTCCTGGGGATGGTGCGCGCCCAGGGGCGGGTCAACATCGCCGAGGCGGCCCTGGAACTCCGGGTCAGCCGGGACACCGTCAAGGAGTGGGTCTACGACCTGGTCAACAAGGGGCTCTTTACCGGCTACATCAACTGGGACCAGGGCGACCTCATTTCGGTGGATGCGGCGCAGATGCGCACCAACAAGTGCCCCCACTGCGGCGGCGAACTGGAACTGGCGGGCAAGGGCGTGGTCCGCTGCCCCTACTGCGGGACGGAGATATTTTTGTAGGGGGGAGTATGGAAATTCGCCACTACCGGTTTGACCGGATTACTTTGAACCCGGACAAATGTTTCGGTAAACCGTGCATTCGTGGGCTGAGGATTCCCGTGGCCTCTATTCTCAGTTACCTGAGTTCGGGGATGAGCATAGAGGATATTCTGCGGGAGTGGCCTGAACTGGAACCAGAGGACATCTATCAGGCCCTCGGATATGCGGCCTGGATGATGGAAGAGAGGGTGATCCCGCTGGCAGAGGTGGTGGCTGGATGAGGTTTCTACATGGATGAGAGTTTGGGCGGAGATTGAGAGGCCGCTTCTGAGAGGCGCTATTGCAGTGCTGGAAGGCGCTGCGCTGCGGGTGCGCCTTTTGCCGATTCAGCGGGGTAAATAGGGAGTCCATCGCATGTCGCACGGAGCAGATGCTCCCTGCGACCTGCGACCTGCGACCTGTAACCTGAAGGAGGAACAACCATGACCGACCTGTACAAGAGAGTCAGCGATGCCCGTACCGGGCTGGAGAAGTTGCTGGGCCAGATCCCCGGATACAAAGGCTATAAAGAAAAGGAAATGCGCCGGGAGTCGGATAAACTCCTGCGCGAAGCCGTGGTCACCCGGATGCGGGCCTACCTGCGCCGGATGCAAAGCCTGCAACGAAGACTCATCGGTGCTGGCCGCCTGGAATATCTGGACGACCTGGGCGTGGCCATCACCCAACTCCAGACCTTCATAGACCGGGTCCGGCGGGCCACCTACGGCTACAGCGGCCTCTTTGACGCTGTCCGCGTCCGGGAGGAGGAACTGGACCGCCTCTACGACTTTGACCATCAACTTCTGGAGTACGGAGACCGGCTCTCGGCGGCGCTGGACACCCTGGAGACCGCCATTCCCAGTGGAGAGGGGCTGGCCGAGGCGTTGCGCGCCGTCCAGAGCATCTGCGCGGAGGCCAACGATACCTTCAGCCTGCGGGAAGAGGTCATCCTGGGCGTATCTCAGACCACCGGATAAAGCGATATGCGATGAGCGATACGCGATAAACGATATGCGATGAGCGATACGCGATATGCGAAAAGGGAGGAACAATGGCACGGATTTTTGACATCATTGAACTGCCCGATGAGATGGCCGGTGACATCGTCCGGCGCTTCCCGGAACAGGGCTCCGGAGACTTCCGCATCGGTTCTCAGGTCATCGTCCGGGAGAGTCAGGCGGCGGTCTTCTTCCGGGACGGGAAGGCCCTGGACGTCTTCGGGCCGGGGCGGCACGCCATCACCACGGCGAACATCCCCCTGCTGGTGAACCTCATCGGCAAGGCGTTCTCCGGCGAGACTCCCTTCAAGGCGGAGGTTTACTTCGTCTCCACGCGGGAATTTCTGGATATGAAATGGGGGACGCCGGAGCCCATCACCATTCGGGATGTGGTGTTGCGAATGGCCCGCTTGCGGGCATTTGGGACGTTCGCCATGCAGGTTGGCGAGCCCCAACTCTTCGTCAACCAGGTTGTCGGCGCGCAGCGGCTCTACCGCACTGCGGACATTGAGCGGTTTCTGCGCAGCATCATCATCACCAAACTGACCGACCTGCTGGGGGAGTTGGGCCGTTCCATCCTGGACATCCCGGCGATGATGGAGGAACTGGCGGCTGGGGTGGCGGCCAAAGCGGAGCCGGACTTCGCTGCGCGGGGGTTGCTCCTCAAGTCCGTCTACATTGAGTCCATCAGCCCGACGGAGGAGACGGCGAAGGCGATTGACCAGGCAGCGGCGATGGGCGCCATCGGCGATATGGATGCCTACCTGAAATACAAGGCGGCGCTGGCAATGGGCGACGCGGCCCAACAGGAGGGCGCAGGTGGCCTGGCCGGTGCGGGGG
>JAGHZG010000080.1 GCA_017743275.1 Chloroflexota bacterium
GTGTTCAGGTTGACGGTCCCCCCCTCCACCAGCCCGATCAGTTCCACCAGCGCCTGCGGGCTCACCGGAAGTTCGGCGATCCCCTTACCGGACTCCCTCATCACCCGGAACAGGTCCACCGTGACCCAGTTGGCAACCACTTTCGGGCTGACGGTCCCCATCCGGACCGCCGCCTCGTAGTAGTCGGCGACGGCCCGGTCAGCGACCAGAAGGTCAGCCTCGTACGCGCTCAGACCATACTCGTGGACAAACCGGGCCCGGCGGGCCGCCGGGAGTTCCGGCAGCCCCCGCCGCAGTTCCTCCAGCCACTCCCGACCGATCTCCAGCGGCGGCAGGTCCGGCTCCGGGAAGTACCGGTAATCCTCCGCGTACTCCTTGCTGCGCTGGACGTAGGTCACTCCCCGCCCCTCGTCCCAGCCCATCGTCTGCTGGAGAACGCGCCCGCCGTTGCGGAGAGTCTCTACCTGCTGCGCGACCTCGTAGGCCACCGCCCGGTACAGCGCGCGGAAAGAGTTCAGATTCTTGATCTCGTGGCGCGGGTTCAGCACATCCGTCCCCGCCGGGCGGACGCTGACGCTGGCCTCAAACCGCATCACCCCCTTCTCCATATCCCCGGAGTTGACGCCCAGGTAGACCAGAATCTCCCGCAGCCGCTCCGCGTACTCCCGCACCTCCTCGGCGGAGCGCATGTCCGGCTCGGTGACAATCTCTATCAGCGGCACCCCGGCCCGGTTGAAGTCCACCAGCGTGACGTTGCCCACGTGGTAGAGTTTCCCGGTGTCCTCCTCCAGGTGAACGTTGTTGATTCGGACGCGCCGGGGCCCGGCCTCCGTCTGGATGTCCAGGTACCCGTTGACCCCCAGGGGCAACCCGTGCTGGGAAATCTGGTAGCCCTTGGGCAGATCCGGGTAGAAGTAGGACTTGCGGGCGAAGAAGGAGACGGGGGGAACCTCACAGTTGAGGGCCAGTGCGGTCATCAGCGTCAGTTCCACCGCGCGGCGGTTGATGACAGGGAGCGTCCCCGGCATCGCCGTGCAGACCGGGCAGACGTACGTGTTGGGCGGCAGGTCCCCCGTGTCCTCCATCACCGGACACGCGCAGAACATTTTGGAACGGGTATGAACCTGCGCATGGACTTCCAGGCCGATTACCGCTTCGTACTCCACGCTTCCTCCTCCTTTGGCGGGATCAATCCCGCCCGCCAGAGCATCAGATCGGACGCCTGGCGAGCCCGCAGGGAGAGCAGATGCCGGGCCCCCTCCACCGGCCAGACCGCCCTCCAGGCCAGCATCTCCCGCTGCAGGCCGGCCAGTTCCAGATGAAACTCCGGCGGGACACAGGGAGCGCTCCACTCTATCAGCACGGCCGCCTCCCGGAGCAAATCCCGCACCAGCGCATCATGCTCTGGCCGCAGGCATCGCCCGGAGATGCGCGCCAGCGTGGACGCCAGATTTCCCAACTGCTGGGGCCAGGGCAACTGCTGGAACCGCTCCCGAAACTCTGGCCTCTCCGCCGCAATCATCCTCCGTGCCTCCGCACAAACCGCCGCATCCGATCCAGCGCCTCCTCAATCTTCTCGTACGCGGTGGCGTAGGAGCAGCGGACATACCCCTTCCCGCTGGGACCAAAAGCACTCCCCGGCACCACCGCCACGCGCTCCTCCTGGAGCAATTTCTCGGCGAAAGTGTTCTCATCCATCCCCGTGACCGCGATGGACGGGAAGGCGTAGAAGGCCCCCTTTGGCTCCACACAGGTCAGCCCGATCTCGTTCAGGCCGCCCACGATCAGCCGCCGTCGGCGGTCATACTCCCGCCGCATCTCCTCCACGAAGGGCTCCCCCTCCTTCAGGGCAACCAGCGCAGCGTACTGGGCGACGGTGGGCGCGCACATAATCGTGTACTGGTGGACCCGGCGCATCATCTCCATAATCTCCGCCGGGCCGGCGGCCCACCCGATCCGCCAGCCCGTCATCGCGTACGCCTTGGAGAAGCCCATCAGCAGAATCGTCCGGCTGTACATCCCCGGCAGACTGGGAAAGCAGACGTGGCGAGTATCGTAGACCAGCCGGTCGTACAACTCGTCGGAGATGACCAGCAGATTGTGCCGTTTGACGACGGCGGCGATTTCGTTCAGCCGCTCCCGGCTCATCACCGCGCCGGTGGGATTGCTGGGGTAGCCCAGGAGCAGCGCCTTCGTCCGCTCGGTGACCGCCGCCTCAATCGCCTCGGCCGTCACCTGCCACTCGTTCTCCGCCGATGTCGGCACCATCACCGGCACCCCGCCGGCAAAGATGACCTCCGGCGCGTAGGAAACGAAGCACGGCTCCGGGATAATGACTTCATCCCCGGGGTCCAGCGTCGCCGCGCAGGCCAGATACAGCGCCTCCGAGACCCCCACCGTGATGAGAATCTCACTGGCCGGATTGTACGTCTGCCCGTAGAGGCGGTCCAGGTGCTCCGCGATGGCCCGCCGCAGTTCCATCAGCCCGGAGTTGGACGTGTAGTGGGTCTCCCCCCGCTCCAGGGCCTCAATCCCGGCCCGCAGAATCGGCTCCGGCGTGGTGAAGTCCGGCTCCCCAATGCCCAGACTGATGACATCCTCCATCGTCGCCGCGATGTCAAAGAAGCGGCGAATCCCCGAAGGGGGCACAGAAGAGATCCGTTCCGAGACGAAGTTGCGAACGCGAGGCATTCTTTCCTCCCCTTACACGTTGTAAAATTCGTGAAAATTCGTAATTACCTGCCACAAGGGCACAAAGTACTCACAAAGGACATAAAGGGAGAAAAGTCATTCTTCGTGTCCTTTGTGTGGCCTTCGTGTCCTTCGTGGTTTTTACGAAACGATTCTTGGGCAGGCGGTTACCCACGAATGCTCAAATGTAAACCCGGACCACGCGGGGCAGAATAGACGTGGTCACCTCGTAGTTAATCGTCTCCGCCCAGGCCGCCACCTCTTCGGCCCGCAGTTCGGCCTCCCCCTGGCGACCGAAAATCACCGCCACATCCCCCTCCTGCACCTCCGGGATATGGCTGACGTCCACCACAATCTGGTCCATACTGACCCGTCCCAGGACCGGCGCGCGCTTCCCGTGGAGCAGGACGGCGCCCCGGTTAGAGAGGATGCGGTGGTAGCCATCGCCGTAGCCCACGGGCAAGAGCGCCACCCGCATGGGCCGGTCCGGGATGAACGTCCGGCCGTAGCCGATGCCCCAACCTGCCGGGACCGTCCGCACCCGCACCACCCGGCTCTTCAGCGTCATCGCGGGCCGGAGCGGGAAGACCGGCGGCCACTCCGATGAGGGGTCCAGCCCATAAATGGCGATGCCCGGCCGGACCGCGTCCAGGTGGGCCTCCGGGAACCGCATTGTCGCTGCGCTGTTGCAGGCATGGCGGAGCGAGACATGGATTCCGACACCGTTCAGCCCTTCCAGCACGTCCGCAAACCGCCGGAACTGGAGGCGCATATACGAGGGGTCAGCGGAGTCCGCGGTGCAGAAATGGGTGAAAACCCCCTCCAGGGAGAGGCCCGGCAGGGCAGAGAGCGACCGGGCGAAAGGGACCACTTCCTCCGGCAGCAGGCCGAACCGGCCCATGCCGGTATCCACTTTGATGTGGACGGGGGCGGTCACCCCCGCGGCGACGGCGCGGGCAGAGAGGGCCTGGGCGAACTCCAGCGTGGTGACCGTCGGCGTCAGTCCCCAGCGGACGACCTCGTCGGCACCGTCGGGGGGGATGTAGCCCATCACCAGAATGGGGGCGGAGATGCCCGCCTGGCGGAGTTCCACGCCCTCCAGAAGCCGGTGGACGGCCAGCCGGGCCGCACCGGCCTCCAGGGCCGTCCGGGCGACGGGGACGGCGCCGTGGCCGTAGGCGTTGGCCTTGACCACTGCGATGACCTGAACCTGTGGGCCAACGAACCGGCAGAAAGACTGAATATTGGCGGCAATCGCCGCCAGATCCACTTCTGCCCAGGTGACCGTACCGGGAGGGAGATCGGGTGAAAGGGTGGGCGAACAATTCACGAAATTCCAGGTCCTCCCGAAAAAACTCGCGATAAGATTACCGCCCGTTAGTATACCATCTTCTCCCGTTTGGGCAAGCGATTCACCTCCCTGCGTTGTCACGCATTTGTTATCCCTGTGAAACCTATCCCGAGCCTGTTTGGGGATAAAATGAAACAAGAATCCCCGTTACAGCGTCTATAAGGCAGAGGCAAGCAAAGTGGGACTGCCTCAAAGCCCCGAAGGGGCTTTGCAAAATAAGCCCGACGCTATAGCGTCGGGCATCTCAATCCAGAAAGGAGGGAGAGATGAAAAAAGAGGTTCGCTTTCTGTTGAGTCTCCTGATCGTTTTTCTGTTGACGGGCGGGGCAGCGGCCCAGGGGCCCGGTCCCCAGCACACTGACCCCGTCTGGCAGGCCGCGTACTGGAACAACACCGACCTGGCGGGGACCCCGGTCCTCTGGCGCGCGGAGGCCAATCTGGACCATGACTGGGGTACGGGCTCCCCCGCGCCGGAAGTCAACGCCGACTATTTCTCTGCCCGTTGGACCCGCTACATATACGTGCCCTCTCCCGCCACTTACCGTTTCACCGCCACCAGCGACGACGGCGTGCGGGTCTGGCTGGATGGGGCGTTGATCATCAACCAGTGGTCGGATGGTCCGGCCAGAACTGTCAGCGTGGATAGGGCTCTCAGCGCGGGGCACCACCTGATCATCGTGGAATTCTACGAACGGACAGGCGGGGCCCTCATCCGGTTCTCCTGGGACGTGGCCCCGCCGACCATCACCAACTGGCGCGGCGAATATTATAACAACTCCACCCTGTCAGGAAGCCCTGCCCTGGTCCGGGATGATGCCAGCATCAATTTCAACTGGGGCCTTGGTTCCCCCGCACCCGGCATCAACGCCGACGAATTCTCCGTCCGCTGGACCCGCAACCTGAACCTTCCTGCCGGGATGTACCGCTTCACGATGACGGTGGACGACGGCGGCCGCCTCTGGGTGAACGACCATCTGCTTCTGGATGCCTGGCGGGAGCAGGCCGAAACGACGTACGTCGGGGACATCTATCTGCCCGGAGGGAACATCCCGGTCAAAATGGAGTACTACGAGCGGGCCGGGCACGCTGTCGCCAAACTTTCCTGGCAGAGGATTGACGGCAGCACCCCACCGACCCCGCCCGCTCCCGCGCCGGGCACGGTCATCGTGGACGACACGGATGCGGGATTTGTCACCGGGGGGAGCGCCACTGGGTGGAGAGTTGCCTACGTTGGATACAACGGGCGGATGCTCTGGACCTACAACAACGACCGCATCCGGACCAACTACAACTGGGCCCGCTGGTATCCTCGCCTGAGGGCCGGGTGGTACGAGGTCTTCGTCTACATCCCCAGCCGCAACGCCACCACGACCAAAGCCCGTTACTGGATTTCCCACGCCGACGGCTTCACCCTGCGGGTGGTGAACCAGTCGGCGTATGGCAACCAGTGGGTCTCGCTGGGCACCTACCGCTTCCGGGGCACGCGGGACGACTACGTCTCTCTGGCAGATGTCACCTTTGAGCCCCGCCTCTCCCGGCAGGTCGGCTTTGATGCGGTGAAATGGGTGCCGAAGAGATAAAAAAGTGCCAGGCACTTTGCAAGTGCCTGGCACTTTTCTCTTAAAGAAAAGGGCCTCCTGGCAACGACCTACTCTCCCAGAGGGCTGCCCCTCCAGTACCATCGGCGCTGGCGGGCTTAACTGCCGGGTTCGGGATGGGACCGGGTGTTTCCCCGCCGCTCCAGTCACCAGGAGGCCACTTCAGGTCAGGTGGCAGTCACCTCAGAAGCAACTGCCTCCTGTCTTTCACCCAACAACCGAGTCAGATCAGTGAGGCTCCAATTTCTCCGCATCACGGCAAGCCCTCGACCGTTAGTACGGGTCGGCTCAACGCATTGCTGCGCTTACACCTCCCGCCTATCAAACCGGTAGTCTCCCGGCGGTCTTACCCGGTTGACCCGGTGGGGGACCTCATCTTGGGGCGCGTTTCCCACTTAGATGCTTTCAGTGGTTATCGCTGCCAGACATGGCTACCCAGCGATGCCCCTGGCGGGACAGCTGGCACACCAGAGGTCTGTCCACCCTGGTCCTCTCGTACTGAGGGCAGCTCCCCTCAAGTCCCCTGCGCCCGCACCGGATAGAGACCGACCTGTCTCGCGACGGTCTGAACCCAGCTCACGTACCGCTTTAATGGGCGAACAGCCCAACCCTTGGGACCTTATCCAGCCCCAGGATGCGACGAGCCGACATCGAGGTGCCGAGCGAGGCCGTCGATGTGAACTCTTGGGCCTCACCAGCCTGTTATCCCCGGGGTAGCTTTTATCCGGTAAGCCACGGCCCTTCCACCCGGTACCGTGGGATCACTAAGCCCGACTTTCGTCCCTGCTCGGCATGTCCGCCTCACAGTCAAGCCCCCTTATGCCTTTGCACTCTCCGGTGGGTTTCCATTCCACCTGAGGGGACCTTTGGGCGCCTCTGTTACCTTTTAGGAGGCGACCGCCCCAGTCAAACTGCCCACCTGGCACGGTCCCCCTGCCGGATGACGGCCAGGGGTTAGGGCCAAGACTTAGCCAGGGTGGTATTTCAAGGTTGGCTCCACCGAAGCTGGCGCCCCGGCTTCTCCGCCTCCCACCTATCCTACACAGACTAAGCCCTAACCCAGTACCAAGCTGCAGTAAAGCTCCACGGGGTCTTTTTGTCCTGGTGCGGGTACACGGCATCTTCACCGCGACTTCAATTTCGCCGGGTCCCTCGTTGAGACAGCGCCCCGCTCGTTACGCCATTCGTGCGGGTCGGAACTTCGCGCCTCCCCTGAGTTTCCTCAGGGCGCAGACTATCCCTTCATCTCACCGAGCAACCGTAGGAGATCGTCCTTCGCATATCTCCGCTGGCCGGATGGATTCATTGA
>JAGHZG010000081.1 GCA_017743275.1 Chloroflexota bacterium
CTCGGAGAGGGCACCCTGCAGGCCCGCGATGAGGCGCCCCGACCTAACCCCCGACCCGGGGCGCCTCATCGCGGGCCTGCAGGGTGCCCTCTCCGAGATGGAGCGCCGTCTGCAATCCACGACCGGCAATCTGCAATCTGTAATCTGCAATCTACTGGACCGCTGCGACTTGAGCGCCCCCCACCGCTACCCCTGCGGCGCCGGGCACGCCTACATCGTGGTCGGTCCGGGGGGAGAACTGGCCCGCTGCCATATGGAGATGGGGCGGATCGTCGGCACGGTCTGGGAGGGAGACCCACTGGCGGCGGTGCGGGCGGAGGACGGGTTCCGCAACCCGCCGGTGGAGGAGAAGGAGGAGTGCAGGGAATGCCCCTGGCGCTACGTCTGTGCGGGGGGATGCCCGCTGCTGGCCCAGCGGCGGCGGGGCACCCCGGCAGCCCCGTCCCCCTACTGCGCCGTCTACCGGGCCATCCTCCCCGAACTCCTGCGGCTGGAAGGAATGAGGGTCTTACAGACGAACCGCATCCAGCGAAGCCGGTAAACCTGTCCAGCGATAGACTTCTTCGGCAAAAGTGCCGGGCGGACGAGAACGCCCGGCACTTTTCGTTTGCAAAAGAGAGCCCCGTTGACAGACTTGCCGTTGATCAATCTCCCCTACCATCAGGTGATGACCAGAGATGCTGTGAGGAGCCTGTAAGCCAACAGTTATCTCCGGCGAAGACTCCGGCAAGCAAACTGGCATTCAGATGGCAGTGGGAGCAGGAATATCCGATGTAAAATGAAATCAGAACACTGCCACAGGGGGTGCGAGATGACATCCGGGCCGTTCGTACTGCTCCTCGTCCTGGCCTTCGTCCTCGGCGAAGCCACTGTATTGGGGACCCAGTTCTGGCTGGTTGACCGCAAGGGGAAACTCAGCCGACACCTCAGCCTGGGCACGCTGATTCTGGGCCTCTTCAGCGTGCCGACCGCGATCAGCGTCCTGACCTTCCTGGTACGAGGCCCGTAGGAGGGTAACCATGATGGTCAACAACTCTGTTACCGGAGCACTGGTCCTGCTGGTTCTCGCAATGGTTGTTATTGGTCTGGTTGTAGGACTCGCCCTTTCTAATAGCGACCTGGTCAACCCCTATCGCAGCCAGGCCGAAGCGGAACGGGTCCGGCAGGAGGCCGCCCTTCAGTCCCAACGGGAAACGATTGATCTCCAGGCTTACCAGCGGGAACAGGAACTGCGCCTCCGGGCCCTGGAACAGCAACAGGCCGACGAGCGGGCTTACCGCCAGGCCCGGCAGGAAACCCAACTCTTCCTGATGCGTATGGCGGGCACAACGATCGTGGTCATCCTTGATCTTGCCCTGCTCATCCTGTTCATCGCTGTCGCCTTCCGCATCATTGCCCAGGCGCGCCGCGTTTGGACGCAATCTTCCGCCGAAGTGCAGGAATTGCGAGCCCAGATGCGCCGCCTGGCCCGGGAGAACGAACGCCTGACCCGCCAACTGAACGCACTGCAGCAGGAGATGGCACTGACCGAAGGGGGCAACGGTCGCCACGAAGAAAGACCAATTCGGCGGACCTGATGCTCCTTACTCCTTTTTCCTCACACAAAGACACAAAGGCACGAAGAAGAAAATTTTTTCTTTGTGTTCTCTGTGTCTTTGTGTGAGGCCTATAACCAACGGGCGTCTACGGCGACGACGCCCTCGGGCAGGGCCAGCAGCGGGTTGATCTCTATCTCCGCAATGTCCGGGTTCTCCACCAGCAGGCGGGAGAAGGCCAGGATGGCCTCCACCAGCGCCTCCCGGTCCGCCGGGGGACGGCCGCGCGCGCCCTCCAGCAGGGCCCGTCCCCGAATCTCCGCGATCATCTCCTCCGCATCGGCGCGAGTCAGCGGCGCGACCCGGAAGGCCACATCCCCGAAGACCTCCACAAAGACCCCTCCCAGTCCGAACATCACCACCGGCCCGAAAGTGGGGTCCTGTTTGCCGCCCAGGATGACCTCCACGCCCCCACCGACCATTCGCTGGACCAGGAAGCGCAGGTCGGTGGCATCCGGCACCTGCGAGAGGACTCGCGCCCGCATGGCCTCCGCCTCCCGCCGGACCGCCGCCCCGTCGTTCAGGCCCAGCACCACCCCGCCCACGTCCGACTTGTGCAGCACGCGGGCGGAGAGGGCCTTCAGGACCACCGGGTAGCCCAGGCCGTCCGCCGCCTCCGCCGCCCCGCTGGGGTCATCCGCCACTGCCCAGGGGGCCACCGGGATGCCGTACTCCCGGCAGAGGGCCAGCGCGCCGTCCATATCCCCCAGCGGCAGGAGACGGCGCGGGCCGGTCGGCGCGTCCTCCGGCAGGGCCTGACGCCGGGCCCGGCGTCGGTGCCACTCCCGCGAGGCCGCCAGGCCCCGTACCGCGCCCTCTATGTCCGTGAAGACCGGTATAGAGACCTGGCCGATCAGTTCGTGCGCGGCGCCACCCTCCCCGTAGGCGCAGAAGGCCACGGGCATCCCCGTCTCCCGGACAATGGCGTCCACCTGCTTCGCCAGTCGGTGGGCTCCCTCCGCCTCGGAGCGGCTGTAGGTGTTGATGAGCAGGACCGCGTCCGGCTTCAGCATCCGCAGCGTCTGCTCCACGATGCGGGCGTAGAGGTTAAAGTCAAAGATGACCCCCAGGTCCAGGGGGTTGGTGGGCGCGATGACGTCGGCGCGGAAGAGGGCCCGCACCGCGTCGGTGAAACTCTGCGGCAGCGGGGCCAGACGGAACCCGTACTTTTCCACGAAGTCGGCGGCGATGACAGCGTGCCCGCCAGAGCGGGAGATGACGACGAGGTCGTCGCCCCGGACGGGCGGGAGCGTCAGTCCCAGGGCCATGGCCACCGCGTCGCCGAAGGAGTCGGCGCGCAGGATGCCCGCCTGACGGAACGCCGCGCCCACGATGCGGTCGTCGTTGGCCAGCGCCGCCGTGTGGGAGCGGGCGATGCTCTGGCTGGCCGTCCCCCGGTTCGCCTTGTGGACGATGATGGGTTTCTCGGACCGGCGGGCCAGCGACATCAGCCCCCGGCCGTCGTCCACCGACTCCAGGTACAGGCAGACCATGCGGGTGCCGGGGTCCTCCAGCAGGTAGGCCAGATAGTCCGCCTCGTCCAGGTCGGTCTTGTTGCCGATGCTGACGACCTTGTTGACGCCCAGCCCGGCGGCGGAGAACATTCCGGCGTAGGTAATGGAGACGCCGCCGCTCTGGGAGACCACCGAGACGGGGCCGAAGCGGAGCGTCTCCCGACCGATGGGGGCGAAGGGCAGGCAGACCCCGGCGTCCAGGTTGACGACGCTGATGCAGTTGGGGCCGACGAAGCGGATGTCCCAACGGCGGGCAATCTCTTTAAGTTGCTCCTCCAATTGGCGGCCCTGTTCCGAAAATTCGGAAAAGCCGCCAGACTCAATGACCACGTGGCGGATGCCCTTTCGTCCACAGGTCTCCATGAGGCCGGGGACCAGAGGGGCGGGGACCAGGATGACGGCCAGGTCCACGCCGTCGGGCACTTCGTCCAGAGAGGGGACGATGGGGACGCCGTAGACCTCCCCACGCTCCCGTCCCACAGCATAGAGGGCACCGGCATAGCCGAAGGTGCGCAGGTTGAGGATGATGGTGCGGGCCAGGTTGTCGGGTTTCTCCGAGACGCCGATGACGACGATGCTCCGGGGGTAGAAGATGCGGTGCATGGAGCCTCCGGTGTGAATGATCCGAACGCGCGAATGCATAAGATTCGCGCGGGGTGTTTGTCCGATGCAAAAGGGGTATAATACACTTCAGGGAGTGAGGCCAGACCGCAGGATGGTTACAACAGTTTCCACGATGGTCCTGAAGGGACCCGCTTTCAGTCGGCCAATCTCTGCCACAATCAGGTCGTGATGGGCAGTGAACAATTTCCCAGGCCGCGCGTAACTGACGAGGTGTAATGAACCTGCAGCGAAACTGGCATCATCCAGCATAATGGCCCAGGGATCAGCGTATGGCCTGCTGGTAATCTGGCATAGAATCCAGTCCCCGCGTCCGGCATCGGCCAGCACAACCGCCGGACGCAACTTGGCCTGGGAGAGGTCGGAAAACGGGAAGGGGATCAGGACCACGGCACCTGCTGAAGGTGCGACCACGCTTCGTCCTCCTCCGGGCGATTCCAGTCTTCAGCCAGGGCAGGTTCACTGAGCAGGGCGGTCTCAGATACCTTCAAGAGGGGTTCGTCATCCAGAACAATCACCAGCACCCGGCGCAACGTCGGCACGCGTATGGGCTCCAGCAGGCGAATGTTGCCCTCCCTGTCTATTACGCCCTCAACCGTTCTCGGCATGGTACCCCTTTATACAGCAGATTGGTTCACCTCTGGCCAACTGTCATTATCCGACAGTTTGTGACAAAAGTCAAGAGTCGCGCAAAACTGCTCCCTTACCCCTCTTTTCCCCTTCTCCCCCGAAACGGGAGAGGGGGAAAGAAGAGGGGGCAGCGAGACTACTGCCGCAACCGTTTACAGAACCAGCACCCGCCTCACCCGGTCCCCCTTGCGCAGGGGGATGAGGGAGCGGCCCTGGGCGGAGCGGTCCTGCCGGGGGATGGAGCGGGTGCCCACCACCCGGAGCGCGCCGGCCTCGGTGAGCAGGGCCATGTTGGCGCCGGTCGGGATGCAGGCCGCACCCGCCAGCCCGACGTCGGGAGCCGCGAAGCGGGCAGTGATGACCCCCTTCCCGTAGCGGCCCTGGGTGGGGTACTCGCTGAGCGGAGTCCGCTTCCCCCGCCCGTCCTCCGCCACCACCGCCAGGTCCTCCTTCGGGCGCACCACCACCAGCGCCACCGCCCGGTCCTCCTCGGGCCCCCTGCGACCTGCGTCCTGCAACTTGCGACCTGAGACTCGCGACCTGCTTCCTGCTTCCTGCTCCGTACTCCCCGTCTCCTGCAGTTTGACCCCGGCGACGCCGCTCGCCGGAAGCCCCATAGGGCGGACCTCCTCCTCCCGGAAGCGGATGGCCTGACCGGCGCGGGTGACCAGGACCACTTCGTCTGTGCCCGTCGTCCAGGCGGCGCCGACCATCGCGTCCCCCTCCGCGACGCCGATGACGGTCCCGAAACCGACCATGGGCAGATCCGCCACCGCCACGCGCTTGACCATGCCGCGACGGGTGGCCAGGAAGAGGTATTCGGGGCGGCCCTCCGCTTCGCCCGATGCCTCACTCCGGGCAGGGGGGAGCGCCAGCGCGGCGACGGCGGAAAAGGATCCGCTCAGAGAGACCAGGTCGCCGATGGCGCGACCGGCGCCCTCCCAGACCGCGCCCTCCGGCAACTGGTGGACGGGGTAGGCCGCAAAGTGCCCGTCGGCGGAGAAGACGTAGAGGATGTCCCGCGTGGATGCCCGAAGCAGGGCCACCGGCAGGGCTGTCTTTTCCAGTTTATCCGGGAGCGCCGGGGGGCCGCCCTTATCGGCCACGCGGGCCACCCGGCCCGTCTCCGTCACGGCCACCCAGACCGGGACGTCCGGAACCAGTTCCTCCGCCCCGACCTTCGTCCGGGCTCCGGCGATTTCGGTCCGGCGCGCGTCGCCGTACTTCCCCTTCAGCGCGACCAGTTCCTCCCGGATCACCTCCCGGATTTTGGCCGGACTCTTCAGCAGGGCGGTCAGATAGCGGATTTGCTGCTGTTTCTCCTTGTACTCTTCCTGCAGTTTGTGCCGTTCCAGAGCGGCCAGCCGCTTGAGGGGCATGTCCAGAATCGCCTGGGCCTGGATTTCGGTCAGTTTGAACCGGCGCATCAGGTTGGTGCGCGCCGTCTCCGCCGTCCGGGAGCGGCGAATCAGGTCAATCACTTCGTCCAGATTGTCCAGGGCGACCAGGAGCCCCTCCAGGATGTGGGCCCGTTCCTTCGCCCGCTCCAGGTCGTAGCGGCTGCGTCGGGTGACAATCTCCTGGCGGTGTTCCAGATAGAGGAGCAGGGTCCGCTTGAGGGTGAGCAGGCGCGGCTCGCCGTCCACCAGCGCCAGCAGAATGATGCTGAAGGTGCTCTCCAGGGGAGTGTGACGGAAAAGTTCTGTCAGGACCGCCTCCGGGTCCGCCGTCCGGGCCAGTTCTATCACCACCCGGATGCCCTGGCGGTCGGATTCATCCCGCAGGTCGGTGACTCCTTCCAGGCGGCCTTCCCGGGCCAGTTCGGCGATACGCTCCACCAGACTGCTCTTGTTGACCTGGTAGGGGATTTCGGTGACGACCAGCCGCTGACGGGCGCGGTCCATTTCCAGCCGCACGCGAGCGCGGACGGTGATGCGTCCGCGGCCGGTGCCGTAGGCCGCCGCCAGCGCGTCCTCCCCCTCCGCCGTCTCCCGGTAGACGACGCCGCCGGTGGGGAAGTCGGGGCCCTGGATGAAGCGGAGCAGGTCCTCCACGCCGATGTCGTCCAGGCGCTTCCAGTTGTCCAGCAGGTAGATGAGGGCGTCGCAGACCTCGCTCAGGTTGTGGGGCGGGATGGAGGTCGCCATGCCGACGGCGATGCCCGAGGAGCCGTTCAACAGCAGGTTGGGGATGGCCGCCGGAAGGATGGCCGGCTCCCGCAGGGTGTCGTCAAAGTTGGGGACGAAGTCCACGGTCTCTTTCTGGATGTCGGCCAGCATCTCGGCGGCGATGGGGGCCAGGCGGGCCTCGGTGTAGCGCATCGCGGCCGGGCTGTCGCCGTCCACTGAGCCGAAGTTGCCCTGTCCGTCCACCAGCGGGTAGCGCAGGGAGAAGTCCTGGGCCATGCGGGCCATGGCCTCGTAGACGGCGGCGTCGCCGTGGGGGTGGTACTTGCCCAGGACCTCGCCGACGATGCGGGCGGACTTTTTGTAGGGGGCGCCGGGGGCTAGCCCCAGTTCGTGCATGGCGTAGAGGATGCGCCGCTGGACCGGCTTGAGGCCGTCCCGGACGTCGGGCA
>JAGHZG010000082.1 GCA_017743275.1 Chloroflexota bacterium
ATGGCCCGCCTCTTCCCCAAGAGGCCCTTAGAAGAAAAAAACCTACACTTGTGAAGGGGCAGGGGGAGGGGTGAGGTTTCTTGAGACCCTGGCCCGGTACGATTTTAAAGGACTCAACAGAAGTATAGCACATTCTCCGCGAGAGACAAGAAAGAAACAGGTCGGATGTCACTTGACCAAACAGGCATTTTGAAGTATCCTTCCATACCGGCCATACATCCTGCATCCTGCATCTACCCGAGGAGGTTAACAGTGTATCGGATTCTGGAGAAACAGGTTCTCAGTGACGTTACCAAACTTATCGTGGTGGAGGCCCCCCACGTGGCGCGCAAGGCCAGGGCCGGGCAATTCGTCATCGTCCGTATTGACGAGCACGGCGAGCGCATCCCCCTGACCATCGCCGACTACGACCGGGAGGCCGGCACCATCACCCTCATCTTCCAGGAGGTCGGCAAGTCCACCATGCACCTGGGAACGCTGAAGGTGGGGGACGCGCTGGCCACGCTGGCCGGGCCCCTGGGCCATCCCACCGAGATCGCCAACTACGGGACGGTGGTCTGCGTGGGTGGCGGCGTGGGGATAGCCCCCATCTTCCCCATCGCCCGCTCCCTGAAGGAGGCCGGCAACCATGTCGTCTCCATCATCGGCGCCCGCACCCGGGACCTGCTCTTCTGGGAGGACCGGATGCGCGCCGTCTCGGACGAACTGGTCGTCTGTACCGACGACGGCTCCTACGGGCGCAAGGCGCTGGTCACCGAGCCCCTGAAGGAATTGCTGGAGGCGCGCGGGAAGGAAATCGCCCGCGTCTGGGCCATCGGCCCCGCCATCATGATGAAGTTCGTCTCGCTGACGACGAAGCCCTTCGGCATCCCCACCATCGTCAGCCTGAACACCATTATGATTGACGGGACGGGGATGTGCGGCGGCTGCCGCGTCCTGCTGGAAGAGGGTGCCCAGTTCGTCTGCGTGGACGGCCCCGAATTTGACGGCCACAAGGTGGACTGGGACAACCTGCTGGCCCGCCTCGCCTTCTACCGGGAGGAGGAGCGGCTGGCCATAGAACGCTGGGAACACGAATGCCGTCTGGAAGGCGTACTGAAGGAACAGGAGGCAACCCGATGACTCCTCTCACCCAACGAGAACGGACCAAAATCCCCCGCCAGAAGATGCCCGAACAGGACCCGGTCGTCCGGCGGGGGAACTTCAACGAGGTCGCGCTGGGCCTGACGGAGGAACTGATGCTGGCGGAGGCGAACCGCTGCCTGCAGTGCGAACGGCCCCACTGTGTGGAGGGATGCCCTGTGGGCGTCCTCATCCCCCAGTTTATCCGCGCGCTGCGGGAGGGGGACATCGTCGGCGCGGTGGCGGCGATGAAGGTCAAAAACAGTCTCCCCGCCATCTGCGGGCGGGTTTGCCCCCAGGAGACCCAGTGCGAGGTCCGCTGCGTTTTGGCCCGGAAGGGCGAGCCCGTCGCCATCGGGCGGCTGGAGCGGTACGTGGGCGATTACGAACTGGCCATGCGGACCTGCCCGTTGGAGCGCAAGCCCGCCACTGGCCACAAGGTGGCCGTCGTCGGCACGGGCCCGGCGGGGCTCACCTGCGCGGTGGACGTGGCGCGGGAAGGGCACGAGGTGGTGATGTTTGAGTCCCTGCATGCCCCCGGCGGCGTCCTCATCTACGGCATCCCCGAGTTCCGTCTACCCAAGAGCGTTGTGCAGGCGGAGATTGACTACGCGGTGGAGTGCCTGGGGATTCGGATTTACACGGACCACGTCATCGGCCGCACGTTGACGCTGACCGAACTCCTGGCGGAGTACGACGCCGTCTTCCTGGGGACGGGGGCCGGTCTGCCGTCCTTCATGCGCATCCCCGGCATCAACTACAACGGCGTGATGAGCGCCAACGAGTTCCTCACCCGCGTCAACCTGATGAAGGGATACCTCTTCCCGGAGTACGACACGCCGGTGAAGGTGGGGAAGAAGGTCGCAGTGATCGGCGCGGGGAACGTGGCGATGGACGCGGCCCGCTGCGCGCTCCGCCTCCAGACCCTGCAGGGGAAGGGTGGGGAGGTGCACATCGTCTATCGCCGGTCCCGCGACGAGGTCCCCGCGCGCGCCGAAGAGGTCCACCACGCCGAGGAGGAGGGGGTCATCTTTGACTTCCTGACCAACCCGGTGGAGATTTTCGGGGACGAGAAGGGGAACGTGCGCGGGATGCGCTGCATCCGGATGGAACTGGGCGAGCCGGACGCGTCGGGGCGGCGGTCGCCGGTGCCGGTCCCCGGCTCCGAGTTTGACATGGACGTGGACATGGTCATCTTCGCCCTGGGCACCAGCCCGAACCCGCTGGTCTTCGTGGACGCGGATGGGCTGCAGCGGACGAAGCACGGGACGGTGGTGGTGAAGGACGAGGAGACGGGTCGGACGACGATGCCGCGGGTCTGGGCCGGCGGGGACGTGGTGACCGGTGCGGCGACGGTGGTGAGCGCGATGGGTGCGGGCAAGCGGGCCGCCGCCGACATCAACCGCTATCTGGCGGGCGAGGTGGTGGACTGGTGACGGTCCACAGGGGCGGGCGGCGGCCGAAGGCCGCCGCCCGCCCCCCGTCCCCTTTAAAGGTGCAAGACTCTATTCCATTGGAAAGCGGGTCTGTTTGACCCGTTCTTTCGGTTCATGCCCCAGCAACATATTCTGGCGGAAACGCCCCACCCATTCCCCCCGTTCTTTGCGCTCCCGGAACGTTTTGCGGACGACGTGCAACGCCACCTCGGCCTGCACGCGTGTCTCTTCCCGCCCGGCGTTCTGAAGCCGCTCACGGGCAATTTCGGCGTATCTCGCGCTGATGTCAATGCCCAGATAATCGCAGCCTAACAGTTTGGCGGCTACCAGCGTGGTCCCGATGCCACAATACGGATCCAGGACAACTCCCCGTTCCCCGTCCAGCGCCGAATAAATGCAACGGGTCGGCAATTCAATGGGAAACGGGTTGGGATGCCGGGGGTCCCGTTCTGGAGGAATTTCCCAGACCGAGGTAAGGAGCGCGTGGCGAGGGTTCAGTTCCTCACCGATGGTATCTCCGTCAAAGCGGGGCTTGTAGAGCCAATAGATGCGCTCATCCACCTGCCAGAAACGCCAGCCCCGAATGTTGGCCGCAATTTTCCGGTGCCAGATAATTTCCTGCCGCAACATCCAGTGGGATTGGCTGACCCACTCGTAGGGGTGAATCAGACGCCCGCGCACCCAGCGGATTTTGTGGTTGTAGAAAAATGAGCCACCCGGCCGGGTGACCCGATATACTTCATCCAGCACGGCGATTTGCTCTGCCTGATATTCCGCTTCGTCCTTGCTATCGCGTGCCCCTTCGTAGACCACCCGGTCCACCAGCCAGCCCCTGTCCCGCTCCCCCTTGTTGTAGGGCGGCGAGGTGACCGTTACGTCCACGAACGCGTCGGGCAATTGACGCAACACCGTCAGCGCGTCACCGACGATGATAGTATTCAACTCTGCATTCCCGGATTGCCCGGTCATCGTTGCCCCTGCTCAAAACCTTCCAGGTAATGCTGAAAAGATGTAGGGCAACTGCTTGCAGTTGCCCTACATCTGTTTAATCCCTGGAGGTGACGGTCACCTTTCAGGTGACCGTCACCTCGTTTTTTGTCTTTACTCCAACACGCACACCGACGCTGGCACCCGCAGGTAAAGGGCCAGACTCTCGGAGACGGAGAACTCCAACTCCTCCTCATCCGGCCCGATGAAGCCGACGGTCATGTCCTGCCCCAGGACGATGGAGGCGTACTGCCGGCCCACGGCCAGCAGGACCCCGCCGTCCTTGAGGATCGGGACCTTGACCAAGCCACCAGTCACCAGAGTCTGGATGTGCTCCATCTCCGTCATCGGGCCATCGGGGTAGCGCCGGAAGAGGAGATTGTACCGGGCGGGGGACAGGCCCAAGGCGTAGGGGCCGTGGAATCCGGCCTCGTCCAGCGCGGTCACGGCCCGGATCAGGTCGTCCATCGCCGCGCCGACCGTGCTCCAGTCGGAGAGTTGGACCTTCTGGACGCCGGGGGCGGTCAGAAGGCCGGGGAGCCCCGCCGCGCCGTAGAAGAGCAGTTCGTCCTCCTTGCGGGCGCAGGCGATGGCCGCCTGTGCCACCGGCTGGGCATTGAACGCCAGCCCATCCCGCTCGTAGGCCGCCAGGTCCCGCAGGGGAATCTCAAACTCCTCCACCAGGAAAACCAGGGGGAGGGTTTTGCTCACGAAGACCCCCGAAGCGACTTCCTCATCCGACAGGGGGATCGCCTTGAGGCCCAGGCCGTAGGGGCCCTCCAGAGGCAGTAGCCTCCGGCCCGCCAGTTGGGCCTTCGCCGCCTCCACCATCACGGTGTCCAACACCGCCCAGACCTCTTCGCCGAACGGCGCACCGTCACGTCCCAGATATTTGTTGGGCATCTGTCACCTCCTCATCGCAGGGAGCCGATGGTTGGCTTTTCCTCTTCATCCTTCGCCGGGGAGGAACCGGCCAGTTCGGCAGCCATCTCGTCTACCTCTGCCCTCCCCTCGGCCAGCCACTTCGCTTCGTCGCCCGTGAGGATTTCCAGCAGCCGTTCAAATTCCCCAATGTGGACCCGTTCCTCATTGGCGATGTCTATGAGCACCTTCTTGGCCAGGGGGTGGTCGGTGGCATCGGCATGGGCCATGTAGAGGTGGACGGCCTCCTGCTCGGCCGCGATGTTCAGACGGATGGCCCGGATCAGTTCCTCCAGAGTGAGTTTTCGTTCGGGGACTTTTCCGCTGAAGGGGTTGACGAATTCGGGCATGGGACACCTCCGTGATTAAGGATACAAGGATGCAAGGATACAAGTGGGCAGGCCTCGTCGGTCTGGGCTGATGCAATTATATCCGGATTGCCTGGAAAGTCAAACCCTTTGTGTACCTTTCACGCCGATGGAAATCGTCCTCCCTGGGCACTTCGTGCCAGTTGTCGGCCTTCGCCGACAACCCCTATGTGCGCGTCTGAGAGACCTGGTCGGCGAAGGCCGACCAAAGGCCTGCGGCCCAAGAAGGGTGACTTCAGTCGGCGCAAGCAGTTACCCCTTTGCGTCCTTCGTGTCCTTCGTGGTTTTTATATAGAACGACCGCCGGCCAGCAACTGCTCAAACAGCGCCTCGTAGGCGGCGGCGGTCTGTTCGGTGCTCCAGCGCCGGGCGATTTCCTCCCGCGGGCGAACGTATCGCTCCCGTCGGCCCACGACCCGCAGGATGGCCTCCGCCAGCGCGCGAGAATCCCCCACCGGCACAATTTCGCCCATCCCCGTCTGCAGGACCGGCTGGCGGACGCCGGGCAGGTCGCTGGCGATGGACGGCGTCCCGCAGAGCATCGCCTCTACCTGGACCAGGCCGAAGGACTCTGTGGAGTTCAAACTGGGGACGACAACGACGTCCAGGTTGGGGTAGAAGGCCGCCATCTCCTTCGGGGAGAGGACGCCCAGGAACGTCCAGCGGTCCCGATATTTCTCCAGGAGCGGGGCCAACCGCCGGGCGTACGCCTCCTCGCCCAGGACGTTCTGGTACTGTCCAGCGAAGAGGACCCGCGCGTTCGGATAGACCTCCAGGACGCGCGGGAGGGCCTCCAGCAGGACCTCCACACCCTTCTCTGCGGCCAGCCGGGCCGCCATCCCGATGACCGGACCGCCACCGTCCGGCTTGACCCGTCGGGCAAACGCCTCCACCTCCTCCGGGGAGGCCGGGGGCAGTTCCACCGGCGGTGGGATGACCACGGTTTTGTGGGCGAAGCGGGAGAGGAAAGGCGAATGGACGGCGAAATCGTCCGTGTAGGCCACAACCCGGTCGGCCAGCAGGCCCGCCAGGTGATTCATCACGTCCACCACCCGATTGACGAAGCCGTTAAAGGGACCGGCGGGGAGTTTCAGGTCGCAGTGGTAGGTGAGGGTGGACGGTTTGCCCATCAGGCGGGCGCGCGCCGCCACTCCCGCCGCATCAAACTGGGGCAGGTGCAGGCTGACGACGTCGTGGCTCCGGACCAGCCGCGTGGCGATGAAGCCGAAGGTGGGCATGATCACCCCTTTGCTGACGCGAAAAGCCACCGGCACGCGGATGACGCGAACGCCATCCTGCTCCTCCGTCAGCGGGAGGGCGCGGTCGTAGCGGGAGGTCATCACGGTGACCGCGTGGCCCCGCCGGGCCAGCCCCTTTGCCAGGCGTTCGGCGTAGATGGTCAGCCCACTGGTGTGGGGACGGTAGTAGGTCAGGACGATGAGAACGCGGATGGTCAACCTCCGACGCTGAGAACTGTTGGGTTTTCATGGTACGGTAGAACGGGGAGGTTGTCAAGGGGGCACAGTGTGGTACAATCGCCACTCAGGAGGTGCTCATGTTACAGCGAGCGCAGGAGATTCAGGAGCAACTGGTTGCCTGGCGACGGGAGTTCCACAGGTATCCCGAACTGGGCTTTCGGGAAGTGCGGACGGCGGCCCGGGTGGCCGAAGTGCTGACCGGATTGGGGTATCGGGTCCGGACGGGCGTGGGGCGGACCGGAGTGGTGGCGGAGCGGGGGGAGGGGCCTCCCATTATCGCCATTCGCGCCGATATGGACGCTCTGCCCATCCAGGAGGAAAACGATGTCCCCTATGCCTCCTGCGTGCCGGGAGTGATGCATGCCAGCGGACACGATGCCCATACCGCCATCGCGCTGGGGGTGGCGAAACTGCTGGCGGACGAGACGTTCCCCGGCACCATCCGTTTTCTCTTCCAGCCAGCGGAGGAGGTGGCGGATGAGGAGGGAGTCAGCGGCGCGCCGCGGATGATTCAGGACGGGGCTATGGAGGGGGTGGAGGCGGTCCTGGC
>JAGHZG010000083.1 GCA_017743275.1 Chloroflexota bacterium
AGATGTGTATAAGAGACAGGGGTCATCCCCTCCACCGCCAGGGAGAGCACCGGTCGGGCGACAAAGGGGATCAGCCCCACCAGCCAGGCTCCCCAGATAGCGATCTCGTAGAAAGTGGCGGGGCGGGGGGAACGGTCGGCCCAGCGGCCTCCCAGAAAGTAGCCCACCGTCAGGTAGAGGAGAATGAGACCGATGATGGCCGCCCATACCGGCAGCGACTCGCCGAAGTAGGGGGCCAGCAGGCGGGAGGCGGCCAGTTCCGCCCCCAGGGTGACCGCGCCGCCCAGGAAGGCCGTCAAATAGAGCCAGCGGGATTCCGTGCGCACGTGTCCCTGTCCGTTTATGATAGCGTAGCGCAGACTGTTCGCCTGCACCCCACAGGCCTGGCGGCCTGCGCTACAAAATACCGCCTACTTACTCCCTCTGTTGATGACAGTGTAGCACAGGCTGTTTAGCCGGCACCCAGGCCCGGCGGCCTGCGACACGTGGCGCAGGCTGTCGGCCTGCAATGCAGGCCCGGCGGCCTGCGCTCCAGTAGTTACGCGCCCGTTTACTTCAGCGCGCTGACAATAGCGTTGACGTTGTAGCGGATCAGGTCAATGTAACTCTCCACGCCGCTCCCCGGCCCGCCCAGGGAGTCGGTGTAGAGGGTGACCAGCGCGACCCCCGTATCCCGCGCCACCTGTTCGGCCAGTTTGGGATTGACCGTCGTCTCGGCGAAGACCGCGGGGACGCCAAACTGGCGGATGGCTTCCACCAGGGCGGCAATCTCTCGGGCCGAGGGCTCCGCCCCAGGGCTGATGGGGTAGACCGCCGCGACCTGCTCAAAGCCGTACCGGTCGGCAAAGTAGCCCAGAACGGGGTGGTTGGTGACCAGTTTGCGGTTCCGGGGCGGCACCCGGGCTACCTGCTCCAGAACCCAGGCGTCCAGCGCCTCCAGTTCCGCCCGATAGGCCGCAGCGTTGGCCGCGTAGCGGTCGGCGTGGGCGGGGTCCAGCGCGCTCAGCGCCTGTCGGATGTTCTCCACCCAGATCAGGACATTCCGCACATCCAGCCAGACGTGCGGGTCGGCCTCGCCGCGGGCGTGGGATTCTTCCTCTTCCCCTTCGTCCTCGTCCTCTTCCAGAAGACGGGGCTGGATGCCCGCCGAGACCGGCACGACAGGGACGTCGCCCACGTTCCGCAGCATGCGCTCCAGGAACCCCTCCAGCCCCAGCCCGTTGACGAAGAGGACGTGTGCCCGGGCCACTGCGGTCAGGTCGGCTGGGGTGGGCTCGTAGGTATGGGGGTCGGCGCCGGGAGGGAGGAGGACGGTCAACTGGATGGCATCGCCGCCCACCCGGGCCACCACGTCGCCCACGATGGTCGTTGTGGCCACCACGCGCAGGCGCTCCCCCGCTCCCCGCGGGGCCGGGGAGAGGGCAGGGAGCACCTCCGCCTCCGGTTCGGGGGGAGGCGTCGGCCGGACACAGGCGGCCAGCAGCGCCGGCAGCAGAACCAGCAAAACCGCAAATTTTCGCATCTCGCCACCTCAACTTGCCGCAGGTTGCGGGATATGGTAGCACAGTTTGGGTAAACGTCAAGCACGCTGATCGCGAATCGCTTATCGCTTATCGCGAATCGCTTATCGCTTATCGCTTATCGCTTATCGCGAATCGCTTATCGCTTATCGCTATCCCCACCCCTCAGGTTTGGCCTTTTCACCCGCGGGAATAGAAATAGCGACTTCGCCGTCCGCCGCAACCCCTTCAATCCCCCTCTGTGCCGCGAAGCGGCAGCGGGGAAAGGGAGAGGGAGGAGAACAATCCGATAGCAGGCTCAAAAGGGCCCCAAACGGCTCAGGAAGATCAAATTGCACACAACAGACTTTATCGGAAATAGGACGCGGATGAACGCGGATGGACACGGATTTCTCCTAAATCAAGGCATAATCCTGAAACCGCGCTCTAATTTCCGATGAACTCTAACGTAACCTGCGATGCACGATATGCGCTACGCGGTGTGCGATATGCGATATGCGATATGCGATATGCGATATGCGATACGCGATATGCGATATGCGATACGCGATATGCGATACGCGATACGCGATATGCGATATGCGATATGCGATACGCGATACGCGATACGCGATATGCGATACGCGATACGCGATACGCGATATGCGATACGCGATATGCGATACGCGCTGTGGTCTATTTCCCGCATTCTGGTATAATAGAGCCCGTTATGGAGAAGATAGCCTTAATTTTAGACGCCGACGACACCCTCTGGGAGAACAACATCTTCTACGAAGAGGCGACAGACGCCTTCGCCGAACGGATGGCCCGGGAGGGGTTTGACCCCCGGCGGGCCCGGGAGACCCTGGACCGGATAGAACAGGAGCGCGTCCCCGTCTACGGCTACGCGCCCCAGGAGTTCGCCCGCAGTCTGGTGCTGACCTACCACCAACTCTGCCAGGAGGACGGGCGGATCCCCCGGCCCGAGGTGGAGGCAGAAGTGGAGGCCATCGGCAACCGGGTGGTGGAGTACCCCATCATCCTGCTGGACGGCGTCGCCGAGACGGTGGCTGCCCTCTCCCGCCACTGTCGCCTCTTCCTGCTGACCAAAGGCGACCCGAAGGTCCAGCGCGACAAGGTGGACCGGTCGGGGCTGGCTCCCCACTTTGAGGCCATCCACATCGTCCCCGAGAAGAGGCCGGAAGTCCTGCAGGACCTGCTGGTCCGGCACAACCTGGACCCGCGCCAGACGTGGATGGTGGGCAACAGCCCCCGCTCCGACGTCAATCCGGCCCTGGCCGCGGGGATTGGCGCCATCCACATCCCCTACCACCGCCCGTGGTCCTGGGAGGAAGTGCCCGTCGCCGACCCGGAACGGGTGGTCCGCCTCTCGCGCTTCCGCGACCTTCTCCAACTTTTCCCCCCACCGGAGGACGAGCCGTGATCCGTGCAGTCATTTGGGACTGGGGCGGCGTGCTGATGCGCACCATGGACATCCGGCCGCGCATGGCCTGGGAGCGGCGGCTGCGCCTGCCCCCCGGCACGCTGGCGAATACCTTCTTCGGAAGTCAGTCCTGGGAGCGGGCCCAGCGGGGCGAGAGTTCGCTGGACGACGTCTGGGCCGAGGTGGCCGACCGGCTGGGAATCAGCCCGACCGACCTCCCTGCCCTGCGGCGGGACTTCTGGGCCGGCGATCATCTGGACGAGGAACTGGTCGGGCTGATCCGGGAACTGCGCCGGGCCGGCATCCGTATGGCACTCCTGAGCAATCACCCCACCCGTCTCTACCGTCTCCTGGCGGGTCGGGGGCTGATGACGCTCTTTGACACCGTTGTGGTCTCCGGGGAAGAGGGCCTCACGAAGCCCGACCCCGCCATCTACCGCCTCACTCTGGACCGCCTGGGAGTGGCGCCGGAGGAGGCCGTCTTCGTGGACGACTGGAGGCCCAATGTGGAGGGTGCCCGGCAGTTGGGGATGACCGGATTGTACTTCCAGGGCGCCCTCCATTTGCGGCGGGCCCTGGCGGATGCCGGGCTCCCCGTCCGTCCCCCCGTGCTCCGGCCCCTTCCGGGCATCCGCGCCGTCATCTTTGACTGGGGCGGCGTCCTCTCCCCGCTGGACTTTCTGAAACAGACCCCCCAGTGGGAGGCCCGGCTGGGCCTGCCATCGGGCACGCTGGACCGGGTCCTCTGGGGGCCGGAGTGGAAGTTGCTGGAAATGGGCGCCATCTCCCAGGAGGAATACGACCACCATCTGATGCGCGCCCTGGGCCTGCCCGACCGGGAGGCTGTCCAGCAATTCTACCGGGAGTACTACGCCAGTGACGGCCTGCATCCGGGCGTCGTTGCCGCCGTCCGAAGCCTGCGGGGACGGTATCGGGTGGCCTTGCTCACCAACGCTTTCCCCGGGCACGCGGAGTCCCTGCAGCGGCGGCACGGTTTTGACCCTCGCGCCGAGTTTGACCTGTACGTGAACTCTGCCGAAGTGGGGCTGGCCAAACCCGACCCGGCCATCTACCAACTGACGCTGGACCGGCTGGGCGTGCGGCCGGAGGAGGCCATCTTCATAGACGACCAAGTCCGCAACACCGACGCGGCCCATCTGCTGGGCATCCACACCATCGTCTGCGCCGACGTTGAGACTGCCCTGGCCGACCTCTC
The DNA here is from genome assembly GCA_017743275.1 of Chloroflexota bacterium. GTDB lineage: Bacteria > Chloroflexota > Anaerolineae > B4-G1 > DUEL01 > SpSt-77. Next base: position 4,160 of record JAGHZG010000083.1, read on the forward strand.
TGCCCTGCTGGGGCATCCGGTGGGAGAAGTGAAGGGAGAAAAATGAAAGCCACAACTGTATCCGATGTGGTGGACGTATTTCTTGCACTGCCGCAGGAAGAGCAAGAAGAAATCTTCCAGATTGGCGCGGCATTCCGGCTGGTGGACCTGCGAAAACAACTGGCGCTGGCTGAGGAGAACATCGGAAGATTTGAAGCCCGGTACGGTATGACCCTGGATGAACTGGAAAATCAGGGCCTGCCCGAAGACGCGGACTACCAAATGCACGAAGATTACGTGGAATGGCATTACTGGGTCAACGTTCGGGACAGGACGCGACAAATGCTGAACATATTGGAGAAGTTCTCCAGGATACCGGGAGCAGGCGTGTGATGCGGGCGAGAATTCTGGAGATTTACAACAAATATGGCGACTACATTGTAGAACTTATCCCGCTCAGGGTAGAAGAAGAGTACCTGAAGATCGTTATCCGTCTACCGGACAACTCTACCCTCAGGGTTACCGAAGAATGGCAAGGGGCACGTCTGGTACGTTACAGTTATTTCTGGCTGACACCGGACCATCGGCTCAAGACGGGCTGGGACAATGCTCCTCACCACAAACATCTGGAAACCTTCCCTCACCACAAACACGTGGGTTGGAAGGGCGACTGTCAAAATTCAGAGGAAACTTGCCTGGAAGACGTTATGGACGTCATCCTCAAGGAACTGAGGTAACTGCCTGATGACCACGCCGGCCATTGAAACCGAAGGCCTGACCAAATACTACGGCCGCTCACGCGGCATCATAGACGTCAGTCTACAGGTGGAACGGGGCGAGATTTTCGGATTCCTGGGCCCCAACGGCGCCGGAAAGACCACCACCATCCGCCTGCTCCTGGACCTCATCCGCCCGACCCGGGGGCACGCCTGGGTCCTGGGCCTGGACCCGCAGCGGGACGGTGTGGAGGTCCGAAGACGGGTGGGCTATCTCCCCGGCGAACTGGCCCTCTACCCCGACCTGACCGGTCAGCAGGCGCTGGAATACGCCGCCCACCTGCGCAACGGCGTCCCCCAGAAAGAGATTGCCCGATTAGCCGACCGCCTGGAGGCCGACCTGAACCGCCCCATCCGCTCCCTCTCCCACGGCAACCGCCAGAAAATCGGCCTCATCATGGCCATGATGCACCGTCCGGAACTGCTCATCCTGGACGAGCCGACGACCGGGCTGGACCCGCTGATGCAGCAGGTGCTCTACGAACTGCTGGAGGAGGTGCGGCGGGACGGCCGGACCGTCTTCTTCTCTTCCCACATCCTGCCGGAGGTGGAGCGGCTGTGCGACCGGGTCGGCATCCTGTGGGAAGGGCGACTGGTCGCCGTGGAGACCGTCGCGGACCTCAAGCGGGTGGCCGTGCGCCGCATGGACCTGGTCTTTGACGGGCCGGTGGACCCCGAGCCCTTCCGTGCCATCCCTGGCGTGCGGGAAGTGACCGCCGCCGGTCCCACCCTGCACGTCGCCGTCCAGGGAAGCCTGGACCCGCTCATCAAGGCCGCCGCCCAACACACCCTGCTGAACATCATCACCTACGAACCGAACCTGGAAGAGGCCTTTCTGGCGTTTTACCGAGAGGGGGGTGCCCAATGATGCGCAGCGTCTTCCTGAAAACCCTTCACGACCAGCGGAAATCTATCCTGGGCTGGGGGCTGGGTCTGGGCGCCCTGGCTTACTTCACCCTCTTGTTCTACCCCTCTGTCCAAAAGGCCGGTGAATTCTACGACCAGATGCTCCAATCCTTCCCCCCAGAGGCGCTGGCCTTCCTGGGCAACATCCGGTCCTTCACCACCATAGACGGATACATGACCGGCTCGCTCCTGAGTTACCTGCCGCTGGTCCTGGCCATCTACGCCATTGGCGCCGCCGTCGGGCTGATCACCGGCGAGGTGGAGCGGGGAACCATGGACATCCTTCTGGCCCACCCCATTCCCCGCTGGCGGGTGGTGCTGGAGAAATACGCCGCGCTGGTTGCCGCGCTGACGGCCATCTGCCTTATCTTCGGCCTGAGCATGCTGGCCGGTGGCCTGACGATCGGTTCCGATGTCCCGCCGGGGACCTGGCTGCTCACCGGACTCCACCCACTGCCGCTGACCCTGCTCTACGGGACGGTGGCCTTCGCTCTGGCCTGCGCCGTCCGGGGACGGGCCGCCGCCGTCGCCACCGCGACCGCGCTGTCGGTGGGTGGCTACATTCTGAACGGACTGGCCCCCCTCTCCGAACATCTCCGCCCCCTGGAGAAGTGGACGGTCTACTACTGGTACATCACGGGCCGCCCTCTGGGAGACGGCATCATCCGGGAGCATGTCCTCATCCTGCTGGGCGGGTCTTTGCTCTTTCTGCTCATCGGACTGGTGGCCTTCGGACGGCGCGACATTATCCCCTGAGAACGCCATCCATGTCGCTCTATGAACTCCGTCCGCTCCTGCACATTCTGGCGGTCGTCTATGCCCTGATCACCCTCTGGCTGGCAGCCTACGGCCTGCACAGTTGGGTGCTGCTGGTGCTCTACTGGCTGGGCCGACGACCTCACCCCTCCCCGGCCGCTTCCAGAGGCACCTCCTCCAGTTTCACCTCTTCGCCCGCAATAAAGAAAATATATTTTTCATTGCAGCGACT
>JAGHZG010000084.1 GCA_017743275.1 Chloroflexota bacterium
ATAAGAGACAGATCCAGTTTCCCCACCGGCGTGTCCCCCAGAAATTTCAACGTCAGGTGAATCCCCTCGGGCTTCACCCAGCGGATGCTCTCCGGCGGGGCCTGCCGCTCCAGTTGCCGCTGGACCTGGGCCAGTTGGCGGAGAATCGGGTCGGGGAGGACAATGGCAATGAACGTGCGGAGGGTGTCCACGGTCATCTGCTCCTGTTGATGGATGATGCCAGCAGGGAATGGGTTTTGCGGCGGCCTTTGGCCGTCGCAAAACCCTGCCCTTCCATCAACGGCAGGATAAATCCTGCTACGAGGCAGGATAAATCCTGCGCTACGATGCAGGATAAATCCTGCGCTACGATGCAGGATAAATCCTGCGCTACGCAGGGCAGGATAAATCCTGCGCTACACTACGTCCCTTCTTCCCACGAGGCCAGGTAGCGCTCCTGCTCCGGCGTCAGGACGTCTATCTCCACGCCCATAGCCTGGAGTTTCAGGCGGGCAATCTCCCGGTCAATCTCCTCAGGGACGGTGTAGACGGTGCGCTCCAGCCGTTCGGCGTTGCGGAGGATGTAGGCCGCGCAGAGGGCCTGGTTGGCGAAGGACATGTCCATCACCGCGCTGGGGTGCCCTTCGGCGGCGGCCAGGTTGACCAGCCGTCCCTCCGCCAGCAGGTAGAGGCGACGGCCATCGGGCAGGGTGTACTCGTCCACGAAGGGGCGCACCCGCCGGGGCGGCTCCACGGCCAGTTCCTCCAGCGCCGGAATGTTGATCTCCACATTGAAGTGGCCGGAGTTGGCCAGAATCGCCCCGTCCTTCATCACCTCAAAGTGGTGCCGGTCAATGACGTTGATGTCGCCGGTGGAAGTGATGAAGATGTCCCCCTGGGGGGCGGCCTCCCGCATCGGCATCACCCGGTAGCCGTCCATCACCGCCTCCAGCGCCTTTAGCGGGTCCACCTCGGTAACGATGACGTTGGCTCCCAGTCCTTTGGCCCGCATCGCGATGCCCCGACTGCACCAACCGTACCCGGCGACAACGACGGTCTTCCCGGCGATGAGGACGTTGGTGGCGCGGATGACGCCGTCCATCGTGGATTGCCCCGTGCCGTAGCGGTTGTCAAAGAGGTACTTGGTGAGGGCGTCGTTGACGGCGATGATGGGGTAGCGCAGGACGCCCTGGCGGGCCATCGCCCGCAGCCGGATGACCCCGGTGGTCGTCTCCTCCGTCCCGCCGATCACGTTGCCGATGAGGTCGGTCCGCTCTTTGTGAAGAGTGCTCACCAGGTCCGCCCCGTCGTCCATCGTGATGTGGGGCCGGTGGTCCAGCGCGGCGTGGATGTGTTTGTAGTAGGTCTCGTTATCTTCCCCCTTGATGGCAAAGACGGGGATTTCGTAGTAGGAGACCAGAGCCGCAGCGACGTCGTCCTGGGTGGAGAGGGGGTTGGAGGCAGTAAGGACAACTTCGGCGCCGCCGGCCTGGAGGGTGCGGGCCAGGTTGGCCGTCTCGGTGGTGATGTGGAGACAGGCGGAGAGACGGACGCCCTTCAGGGGCTTCTCCGCCGCGAACCGTTCCCGGATCAGGCGGAGGACGGGCATCTCCCGCTCCGCCCAGTCTATACGCAACCGGCCCGCCGGGGCCAGGTTCAGGTCTTTGATGTCGTGGTCAATGGGCATAGGTTGCTCCTTGTGGTGGGATGGGTGAAACGTAAAACGTGAAACGTAAAACGTGAAGCGTAAGACGTGAAGAATGGCACACGGATGGGGCGGGTTTTCACGGGTGTGTATCCGTGTCCATCCGTTCAACCCGTGTTTATCCGTGTGCTATTTTGAATCGGACACGGATAAACACGGATGACACGGTTTTTCTCCGTGTCCATCCGTTCAACCCGTGTTCATCCGTGTGCTGTTTGAATAGGACACGGATGGGCACGGATGATACGGATTTTCACGGATTCCTATCGTAAAGACCCGTGTTCATCCGTGGGCTGATTTCAAACTGTCAGGTGGCCAAGGCCGCTGATCACTGTCGTCCGTCGTCTGTCGTCCGGCTATTCGGCCAGCAAGCCGTCCAGGCTCCCCCCGTCGTCAAAATGGTCCCGAAAGCGGCGGACGAAGTCGGCGGGGGTGTAGAAGTGGCCCTGGCCGCCGGGGTTCTCCAGGGCGTAGGTGGCGGCCAGGCTCCCCATCCGCCCGGCCAGGTCCCAGGGGAGGCCCAGAGCCAGCCCCTTGATGAGGCCGGCCCGATAGGCGTCCCCCACGCCGGTGGGGTCCGCCAGATGGCGGGGCGGGACGGCGGGAATCTCGTAGAGGCGGCCATCGGCCCAGATGTGGGAGCCGTCGGCCCCGTAGGTCACCACGCAGGCGCGCGCGGGCGCCGCGTGAATCTCTTCGGTGCTCAGGCCGGTCTTCTGGCGGAGCATCTCAAACTCATAGCCGTTGACCACCAGCAGGTCACAGCCGAAAAGCCCTGCGCGCAACTCCTCCCCACTCAGGCGGATGATCTGCTGGCTGGGGTCGTAGAGGTAGGGGATGCCCAGTTCCTGGCACTCGGCCGCGTAACGGACCATCGCCTGGGGGTCGTTGGGGGAGATCACGACCAGGTCTACGGGGTGGAGGTTCAGGGTACGGAAGGAGAGTTCCCGCGCCCGCGCCATCGCGCCGGTGTAGAAACTGCAAATCTGGTTGCCGTCCAGGTCGGTATTGGCGAAGAAGGAGGCGGTGAAGAGGTCGGGCTCCTCACGGGTGAGGGAGGTATCCACCCCGTGGGCCTCCAGCCACTGCCGGTACTCGGAGAAGTCCTGCCCGACGGTGCCCATCAGGTAGGGGCGCTCACCCAGGAGGGCCAGGTTGTAGGCGATGTTGGCCGCACACCCGCCCCACTGACGGCGCATATCGTCCACCAGGAAACTGAGGGAGATGCGGTGGAGTTGGTCGGGCAGGATGTGCTCCACGAAACGGCCCGGAAAGCGCATCAGGTAGTCGTAGGAGATGGAACCGGTGACGACGATGTTCATAGGGACTCCGTGAGGCGTGAAAAGTGAAGCGTGAAACGTGAAACGTGAAACGTGAAACGTGGAAATGTAGCGCAGGCTGTCAGCCTGTATTGGCCGGACTGACCCTACAAAGTGGGCAATTACCCGTGAAACGTGAAACGTGAAGGCTCAGAGTGGCCAGACGATGATGTCGGACCGGCCGCCCCAGTCGCGGGCCAGACGTTGCAGTTCCACCAGGATGCGGATTTTCTCCTCAAAGGGGAGTTGGGCCCGCTCTGTTCGGGCTCGCTCCACCTCCTGGAACCACTCCTCCCGGGTGAAGACCGGGTGAAGACCCGGTCGCCGAGGAGGATTTTGGGATTCTCTCCACCTGTGCTCATTATATGGCAAGGTCAAACGGAAGGTCCGCAATATCCCGCAGCCGGCGGCCCTCTATCAGCATGTCCAGCATTTCTTTCTGGCTTTCGTTGCCGGATTCATCTACCGCTCGAATCAGTTCGGGAAGGGCAAAGTGGTAAACACAGTCCAGGTCCCCAGTTCCCAGAGCCAGGGATGCAATTCGGGTTGGGAGAGGTTCCGCTGTTACCGCCACAATATGCGGCGTATTCCCTTTGCGGTTACGGATCAAATTCAACGCTTCCGTACGAGTGTTCTGAGCCCGGTCACTCCGTATCGTCCATTTGCAGGAAATACTGGCGTGGAGGAGCAGGGTTTCCTGTATCCGGTTCCGGCGGCGCAAAGGAGTGTACCGGGCGATGCTCTCATTGTCCAGTAAATCCCCTACGGCGTTGATCTCTGAATCCTCCAGAGGGTATCGCCCGATCACGATGTCGGGCTTTATAATATAGTCAGAACCCAGAATAGCCGCCAGTTCGGGATGTTGCCGAACGGCGCGGCTTAAAAAGTTCAGGTGCTCATACTGCTCAAATTGGTCAATCGTGCGTGAAGTCTCAGCGACAAAGAATCCCCACCGACCGGGGCGAATGTGAGCCATCAGCCCAAGGGCCTTCTGCAAGAAGGCGGCGGTGGCCTTTTCAAAGAGTGTTCCCACAGTTTGCTCAGAGGGCGGTGCGGAACATAGAGGATATGGCAAAAATTGGATAATCCGTTGGGCAATATCCTGACTGGTCGCGCTGGCGCGGTCAGCGTTATTGGGAATGCCATTCCGGAGGCTCAAAATGGTCTGGCAGATTTGTTGATGGTATTCCGCCCGCAAGGTACTGATCTGGCTCATCGTTCCTCCGGCTTTACCAATCCAATCACGTATTCATTGTGCATCCGCAGTTCAATGGACGAGCGGGATTGGGAATGGGCCGATACTGGCATCATTCGCCGGTCCCGATCTAACCGCCGTTCTCCGATCCCAACCAGGTCAAACCCTTCGCTTTCCGCGATCTCGGCCAGGCACAGATGGGTCTCCACAGGGACCCCCCGCATCATAGAGGGCCCCACAACGATAACGGCAGCGGCCCCGGGACGGAGCACCCGGTACATCTCCTGGATCGCCCGGCGCATATCCGTGAAGTATCTCTGCAACACCCGGGCCCGCCGGGGGTCATATTCCGCTATAGCCTGAACGGTCTCCCAGGTACGAGATGGCAAAATGGCCTCATCCTCCTGAGTCCGCTCCGCGCCGATATACCGGGAACGCCACTGCCCCAGTTCGTCTATCGGCCTGCCCATCCAGACCAGGGAGAATTTGTGAGCCCGCATATAGTCAATCGCGTTCGCGTAGGGAGGAGAAGTGACGATAAGATGAACGGATTGGTCTCCCAGCGGAAGGGATCGGGCATCTCCATGCAGGATCAGAGCGTCTCCGGGGCTGATCCGTTCTGCCAGCAAAGGCTGGCGATACCGCTGGATGCGTTCCCGGAACAAATCCAGGGCGCTGGCCGGCCGCTTCTCCGGGTCCCGATGCGGACGGCTATGGGCCAGATCACGCGCCAGGGATACCCCTCCGGATTTGGTCACAATCGTGGAGGAGAACGCCAGGAGCATCAGTCGGCGGAGACCCGGGTGGGGCTCCTCCCGAATAGCTGCCATCAGCGCCGCCAGTTCCTCCTGGGTGGAGGGCAGGAACCAGTAGTCCAGAAAATCCCGCGTCGCATCGTTCAAACGGGAGCGGAACTCCCGGAGTTTTCCCGACCGGTCGGCCTGGAGCCACTGGTGGGCCCGGATGAGCGTTCTTCGGGCCGCGCGGGACAAGTCTTCCCAGAGCACCCCCGTTGTTTTTGCCCGCCCAATCTGAACCGCAAGAGGGTCCAGGTCTACGCCAACCCCCCGGCGCCCCAGCAGGGCCGCCTCTACAACCGTGGTACCGGAACCCGCCATTGGGTCCAGGACAGTGTCTCCCACTTCAGTGAGGTTCTGAATAAAGAGACGGGGCAGTTGGGGAGGAAATTTGGCCGCGAAGGAGTGAAAGCGGTGAGAAGCGTATCCGGTCTCTGCCCCCCGAAAGTCCAGGTCGCCCGCCAGCAAGGCAGACAGCCGTTCCCGAATTCCCCCTGGACGAAGGGTTTCTACTTCGGGAACGGTCTCAATGTCCTGGAAGGGAAACAGAGATAGTTGATAGCGCACGGTTACGCTCCTACAATCCTCTGCAAACTCAGCCCGAACGGCGGATAGGCGATGCCCTTCTCGGTGATGATGCCCGTGACGTAGCGGTGGGGCGTGACGTCAAAGGCGGGGTTGGCCACCCGCACCCCTGCCGGCGCGATGGGCATCCCCCGGAAGAGCAGGTCGGTCACCTCCCCGGCGGGCCGCTCCTCTATCGGGATATCGTCCCCCGTCGGGGTAGAGAGGTCAATGGTGGAGGTGGGGACGCAGGGGTAGAAGGGGACGCCGTTCTCCTTCGCCACCACCGCCAGTTTGTAGGTGCCGATTTTGTTGGCGACGTCGCCGTTGGCGGCCACCCGGTCGGCGCCCACCAGCACCAGGTCCACCTGCCCGGTGCGCAGGAAGTGGCCGGCGGCGTTGTCGGCGATGAGGGTGAAGGGGATGCCCAACTGCTGCAGTTCCCACGCGGTCAGGCGGGCTCCCTGCAGAAGGGGACGGGTCTCGTCCACCAGGACGTGGACCCGCTTGCCCTGTTCATGCGCGGTGCGGATGACGCCCAGGGCGGTGCCGTAGTCCACCGTCGCCAGCGCGCCGGTGTTGCAGTGGTGGAGAATGGTCGCACCATCGGGGACGATGGCCGCGCCGATCTCCCCCAGCCGCCGGTTGACCTCCACATCCTCATCGGCGATGGCCTGAGCCTCCGCCAGCACCCGATCCCGGAGGGCCTGGGGGTCGGACTCCGCCGCGCACCGCCCCAGGACCCGCTCCAGCGCCCACGCCAGGTTGACGGCGGTGGGGCGGGCGGCCCGCAGGACGGCGGCGGCCTCCTCCAGGTCGCGCCAGGGGTGGGCCCGGTCGGCGGCGCGGCTGCGGCGGGCCGCCAGCGCCAGGCCGAAGGCGGCAGCCGCGCCGATGGCCGGCGCGCCCCGGACCGCCATCTCCCGAATGGCCCGCGCGACCTCCTCCGGCGTCTCCAGTTCCAGGACGCGGAACTCCGCTGGGAGAACCCGCTGGTCAATCAGACAGACTTTTCCTTCTTTCCACTCTACCGTCCGCATTTCTCCACCCGTAACTGTTCACACTCCTCCCCCAGCGGCTTCGCCGCTACCCCCTCCCTCAACTTTGGCTTTTTGCCCGTGGTCTCTCTGCATGAGTCCCTGGCTGCTTCCGCAGTCCTAATAAAGAAGATTATTTTTCATTACGGCGGCTTCGTCGCCGCAACGAAAAATATTTTCTTTTTGTTCTTTTGGCCTCGCCGGAGGCGGGTT
>JAGHZG010000085.1 GCA_017743275.1 Chloroflexota bacterium
AGGTTCCAGTTCCTCCAGGACCACGACGGCATCCACGTGCCGCAGCAGCGCCCGTACTTCTTCGGACGGAAAGGGGTGCGGGGCCCGGACGCGCAGCGTGGAGACCGACCGGGGGTCCAGGCTGAAACGGGCCGCCATCTCCAACCCTTCCTCCAGATAGGCACTGACCACTCCCCCGGCGATGATGCCCAGTTTCGGATGACGAATGCCTCCGGCGGCCGCCGTAATCTGCAGGGAATTCAGCCCCGCCTGTCGGATCCACTCTCCGGCCTTCTCCAGCCGGGCAATGAGGTCCCGATGTTGCTGCATGCAGATGGCCGCGCCCGCTTTGGTGAAGCGGGCGATGTCCCGGAGCAGTTGGGGCTCCCGTTCCAGGAACGGGGCGGGCTCTCCGACCTCCACCGGGGCGGAGGCATGTGCGATGGCGGTAACCAGCCGCACCATAACTGGCGTCCCAACCGCTTCGGAGAGGTCAAAGGCCAGGCGGACAAACTGATAGGCCTCGGCCACTGAGGAGGGATCCAGAAGGGGGAGGTCCGCCAGCAGAGCGAACCCCCGCGAGTCCTGTTCGCACATCCCGGCACTCACGCCGGGGTCATCGGCCACGTAGACCACCAATCCGCCGATGACGCCGGAGTATGCGACCGAGTAGAGAGAGTCGGAGGCGACATTCAGGCCGGACATTTTCATCGTGCAGAGGGCCCGCTGACCGGCCCAAGCCGCTCCGGCAGCGATTTCCAGCGCCACCTTCTCGTTGGTGCTCCATTCCACGTGGACGCCCGGCGGCGCGGCGGCCAGCAAACTCTCTATGGCCCCGGTGGAGGGGGTGCCGGGGTAGCCCGTGATGACGCGCGCGCCGGCGTGGAGCGCGCCCAGGGCCAGCGCTTCGTTACCGGTCAGAAGTGTTCTTGAGGGCAAGGGACACCTTCCTTGTGAGAATAACAAGAACATTCGTGGCCTGCGCTACGGTATCGGCAAATCCATCAGAGCAGGTAGTTACTGGCGTGCATCGTCAGCGCGTCCAGTTCCCTTTCCTGCTCCGGGGCCAGGGGCGGGACTTCGTGGTCGGCCAGCAGCCGCTCCGCCTCCTGTTGGGCTCGTTCGGCCATCCCCTCCCGACCTGTGCGTTCCCACTCCTCCCAGGGACGTCGCTCGGCCAGGGGGCTCAGCAGAATCTCACCGGCGCGGAGGTGGCGGGCCGTATGGCGCTGGCCCAGGAAGTTTCGGGGTCCCTCCATCACAGCGGCGATGACCTCCACCGCCAGAGCGTCTTTGTCGGCGGAGAATCCCCGAAGGAGTCGCTGGATGGAGCGGGCCATTTCGTTATCGCAGACCATCTGGGCGTAGGAACTCATCCCGCCCGCCGCCATCTCACCGATGCCGGAGAGTTCATCCGCGCCCGCCAGCGCCGGGATGACCGCGTTCAGCGCCCGCTCAAAGCCGCTCTGAAGGTCCAGCGTGTGGGCGTTGGTGGAGAACCCGTAGACATTAACGGGGAGCCCATAGCGGTGACCCATCTGGACGGTGGCGGCGGAGGCCAGGCCGAGTTCCACGCCGCCCCATACGGAGATGCCGGAACGGGGTTCCATCATCGCCAGTCGCCCGCAGTAGAAGACGGGCAGGCCCGGACGGGCCAGTTGGGCCAGCACGATGGACGCCAGCACTTCCGCGTTCTGCTGGGCCAGCGCGCCCGCCAGGGATAGCGGCGCCGTCGCCCCGGCGATGGGGCAGGGCAGGGGGCCCAGCGGGATGCCCCACCGCGCCGTCTCCAAAATCGCTCCCACCACATCGTCCGGGAATAAGAGGGGGCTGACGGGGGAAATCCCCAGCGTGAGCACATCCTCCGGCGGACCGATGACGGAAGCCATCCGGACAATCCGCCGGACCTCCTCCGCCGTCTGGACGCCGGGGCCGTGGACCGGTTTGGTGGTGCAGGAGACAGTGTGGCGGTACATGGCTAGGGACATCAACGAGCCAGGGACGTCCTGAGGGGTGAAGAGAGGAGTCACTGTGGTGACGCTGTCCAGTGCGTCCAGGAGGCGGGCGCTATCCCGCACGTCCTGAACCGTGGCCGGGCGACGGGTTCCGGTGCGGGGATCGTAGACGTCCCGCGCGCCCCCCATATTGTGCCAGGAGAGCGAACCGTCTCCCAACGTCACCGTCTGGCCGCCCCGGCCGCGCAGGGTCACCCGGCGGGGACACTGCGCAACGGCCCACTCCACCAGGTCCGGCGGAATCCGCACCCGGTCTCCGTGGACTACGGCCCCGGCGCCCGTCAAATGCTCCCGCCCCTCTGGGTGGGTCAGGACGACGCCGACCTCCCACAGGATGCGCAGGGTGGCCTGATGGATGGCCTCCGTTTCCGAATCGGTCAGGAACTGGAGCGCTGTGGGTGATGACATTGCTCATCCCATTATACCTCCTTGACGGGCACTGTCAATTTAACCCAACGTTAACAATCCCTTCTTATGCCGTTAACCACAGGCCGTTATGATCGCCAGCGGAATCAGAAAACTGAAGGAGGAGGTCAACCAACATGTCTCGTAAACTTCTGCTGTCCATATCCTTTATCGTGCTACTGGCCGTCATTGCGGCCTGCCAGCCGGCCCCGACCCCCGGGCCGACGCCGACGCCCCAGGTCGCCGTGACCGTCGTCCGGGAGGTGGTGGAAGTCACCCCGACGCCGGGGCCAGTGGAGGGAACCATCCTGGTGGATGGCTCCAGCACCGTTGCCCCCATCACGATGGCTGTCGCCGAAGAGTTCCAGAAACTCTACCCCCAGGTGCGGGTGCCCGTGGGCATCTCCGGTACGGGTGGCGGCTTCAAGAAGTTCTGCGCCGGCGAAACCGACATCTCCAACGCGTCCCGCCCTATCAAGAAATCGGAAGTGGAAGCCTGCGCGCAGAACAAAATGGAGTACATTGAACTCCCCGTTGCCTTTGACGGCCTGGCGGTGATGGTCAACCCTGCCAACGACTTCGTCACCTGCCTGACGGTGGAGGAATTGAAGAAAATCTGGGAGCCGGACGCCGAGGGCAAAATCACCAACTGGAGCCAGGTGCGGGCCGGGTTCCCTGACCGCCCCCTGACCCTCTACGGGCCGGGCGTGGACTCCGGGACCTTTGACTACTTCACCGAGGCTATCGTGGGGAAGGCCCAGGCCAGCCGGGGTGACTTCCTGCCCAGCGAGGACGACAACGTCCTGGTCCAGGGCATCGCGGGGGACCCGAATGCCCTGGGCTTCTTCGGCCTGGCCTACTACGAGGAGAACAAGGACAAACTCAAACTGGTGGCCATTGACGCGGGCGACGGCAAATGCGTCTACCCCACCCTGGAGACTGTCGTCAATGGCACCTACAGGCCCCTCTCCCGCCCGCTCTTCATCTACGTTAACCGGGCGCGGGCCGACGAGAAGGACGAGATTGACCTGTTCGTCAAGTACTATCTGGAGAATGCGAAGACGCTGGTGCTGGACGTGGGCTACATCCCGTTGACCGATGAAATCTACTCGCTGGCGATGCAGCGGTACGAGAAGCGCATCGTCGGGTCGGTCTTCAAGGGCGGCGGCCCCCAGGTCGGCGTCACCCTGGCGGACCTGCTGAAGGCGGAGCAGTAGCCCCGGGGGCGAAACGTTGCGGCGGCGGCCCTGCGGGCCGTCGCCGCTACTATCCTGCTGATAACTGATACGCATACTATCTCCCGCTGATAACTGATAAAATGATCGCCAATCGCTACCGACTCCCGAGTAGTCCATTCCGGTCAGATGGCCTCCATCAGCGCCGCAAATGGGAGGAGCGGGCCGTGAAGGCCATCTTGCTGTTACTGGCCCTGGTCTCCGTCCTGACCACCCTGGGCATCATCTACGTCCTCTTTCAGGAGACCGTCCTGTTCTTCCGCCAGGTCTCCTTTGCCCAGTTCTTCCTGGACACCCGATGGACGCCGCTTTTTCTCTCCAAGCGGTTCGGCATCTGGCCCCTGGTCAACGGGACGGTCCTGGTAGCAACGGGCGCGATGATGGTGGCCTTACCACTGGGTCTGCTGGCGGCCATCTTTATGAGCGAGTTCGCCAATGAGCGGGTGCGCCGCATCCTTAAACCCTTCCTGGAAGTTTTGGCAGGCGTCCCGACCGTTGTCTACGGTTACTTCGCCCTCACCTTCATCACGCCCATCCTGCGTGCCATCTTCCCGCAGACCCAAATCTTCAACGCGGCCAGCGCCGCTATCGCGATGGGTTTCATGATTTTGCCGATGGTCGCTTCCCTCTCGGAGGATGCCCTCTATGCAGTCCCCAACTCGCTGCGGGAGGCAGCGTACGCTCTGGGCGCCACCCGCTGGGAAGTGGCGACGCAGGTCGTCGTTCCGGCGGCCCTTTCGGGCATCGCGGCGGCCTTCATCCTGGCCATCTCCCGGGCCGTCGGCGAGACGATGATCGTCGCCATCGCCGCCGGGCAGCAACCCAAACTGACCCTCAACCCGCTGGAATCCATTGAGACGATGACGGCCTACATCGTCCAGGTGAGCCTGGGCGACACCCCCCACGGCACGCTGGAGTATCAGACCATCTTCGCCGTGGGGATGATGCTGTTCCTGATGACCCTGGGGATGAACGTCGCCAGCCACTTGCTCGCCCGGCGCTTCCGGGAGGTGTATGAATGACGACGGACGACGGACGACGGACCACGGACCACAGACCACAGACCACGAACTATGGACGACAGGCCGTCCGGGCCGGATGGGGGGTTGCCCCCACGTTTGAGCCCAACCTGCCGCGCCGCAAGGTCATGGGGATGGTCTGGGAGGGGGTGGCGCTCCTGGCGATCCTCCTGGGCATCGCTATGCTCCTGACCCTGCTGGTGAAGGTTTTTGTGGACGGCCTGCCCTATCTGCGGCCGCAACTCTTCACCGAGTTCCCGTCCCGCTTTCCGGATAAGGCAGGCCTGCGTTCTGCGCTCCAGGGCTCCATCTGGCTGATGGTGATGACCGCACTCCTCTCCTTTCCCCTGGGCGTAGGAGCGGGGATTTATCTGGAGGAGTTTGCGCCGAAGAACGCGCTGACCCGATTCATTGAGATTAACGTCGCCAATCTGGCGGGGGTGCCCTCCATCATCTACGGCCTGCTGGGACTGGGGCTTTTTGTGCGCGGCCTGGGGCTGGGGCGGAGTCTGCTGGCGGGCGTCCTGACGATGACGCTGGTTATCCTGCCCATCATCATCGTCTCCACGCGCGAGGCGCTGCGGGCGGTGCCGGCCTCCATTCGCGAGGCGGCGCTGGCGCTGGGGGCCAGCCGCTGGGAGATGGTCCGCGACCACGTCCTGGTCTACAGCATGGGCGGGATTCTGACGGGGATGATTCTGGCCCTCTCCCGTGCCATCGGCGAGACGGCACCCCTCATCACCATCGGCGCGCTGACCTATATCGCCTTTGACCTGCGCGGCCCGCTGGATATATTCACCGTTCTGCCCATCCAGATTTTCAACTGGGTCTCCATGCCGCAGGAGGCATTCCACCGTCTGGCAGCGGCAGGGATTATTGTCCTACTGGCCCTTCTGCTGACGATGAACGCGCTGGCCATCTGGCTGCGCAATCGCCTGCAGAAGCGCTGGTAACCCGCCTCACGTTTCACGTTTCACGTTTCACGCTTCACGTTTCACGCATCACGTTTCACGGAACACAGCCTATGGAACAAATAGCCCTTGAACTCCACAACCTGCGCGTCTACTATGGCAATTTTCTGGCCATCAAAGACGTCAACCTCTCCATCCCCCGCAACCAGATCACGGCCATCATCGGCCCGTCGGGGGTGGGGAAGAGCACACTGCTGCGGGCCATCAACCGGATGAACGAACTGGTGCCGGGTTGCCGGACCGAAGGGGAGATCATCTTTGACGGGCGCAATATTTACGACCCGAAGGTAGACCCCGCTGAGATCCGGCGGCGCATCGGGATGGTCTTCCAGAAACCCAACCCGTTTCCGAAGTCCATCTACGAGAATATCGCCTGGGGATTGCGGATAAACGGTTTTCGGGAAAGTCGGGCGCAGATGGACGAGGCGGTGGAAGGGGCCCTGCGCGCGGCGGCGCTGTGGGACGAGGTCAAGGACAAACTCCACCAGAGCGGCCTCTCCCTCTCCGGCGGGCAGCAGCAGCGCCTCTGCATCGCCCGCGTCATCGCCCTTCAGCCGGAGGTGATCCTGCTGGATGAGCCCGCCTCGGCGCTGGACCCTATCGCCACCCTCAAGATTGAGGAACTGATGCGGGAACTGAAGCGAGATTACACCCTTGTGATCGTCACGCACAATATGCAGCAGGCGGCCCGTGTCTCCGACTACACGGCGATGATGATGCTCACAGGCGAGGGGGAACGGTCAGGGACGGTCATTGAGTTTGACCGAACGAAGGTCATCTTCACCAACCCCCGGGATAAACGGACCGAAGACTACGTGACCGGGCGGTTTGGATAGAGGAGGTCCCGATGACCCGAAAAGCGTTTGAACAGCAAATCCGGGAACTGATGGAAAAAATGCTGGTCCTGGGGAGTATGGTGGAACAGGCCCTTATGGAATCCACGGAAGCACTCTGGAAACGGGACCTGGAGGCCTCCCGGCGCGTGGTAGAAAGGGACCGGGAGATTAACGACCGGCGCTTTGCGCTGGAGGCCCTCACCATCGACCTCATCGCCACCCAGCAGCCGGTGGCGGGCGACCTGCGCCTGCTGGCAGCGGTGCTGGAGATTGCGGGCGAACTGGAGCGCATCGGCGACTACGCGAAAGGCATCGCCATCATCAACCTCCGGATGGGCGA
>JAGHZG010000086.1 GCA_017743275.1 Chloroflexota bacterium
CCAGCACGCTGACCGCCATACTGGAGAACGTCGCGCTGGCGCGTGCCCGTATCCTGGCAGATGGGCTGAGAGCGGGCACGCGCCAGCGCGACGTTCTCCAGTATGGCGGTCAGCGTGCTGGCGGCGGCTGAACCCGATTCCTCCCGGTCGCGGGCCGCCCGCAGCGCCGCCTCCACGTCGGCGGGCAGGTCCGTAGAGGCCCGCCGGATCAGTTCTACAAAGGCCTCGGTCAGGTTCTCCATTAACAATTCCTCACCCTGAAGATGGTTGTTGGTGGAAAACGGCGGCTTCTAACTGAAGGACGCGCAGTTCCAGTTTTCGGAGATCGGCGGCGGTTGCCCAGCGCTCCCGGGCCACCGCTTCGGACTCTACAAACCCGCGCTCGGCTAACCGTTGTTCCAGGAGGTCTATCCGCTCCCGCAGCGCACGCACCTCTATCTCCAGGGCAGTTACTCGCCGTTCCAGGGTTTCTACCCGGGCCTCCAGGCGCTCCAACCGATGCTCCAGGCGCTCCAGCCGCTGCTCCAGGGCGGCCAGCCGTCCCTCCACGGAACGCATCCACTGTTCCACCGAGCGCATCCACTGGCGCGTTTCATCGTGGTCCCGCGCCATCTGGGCAATGAAGGGCTCTATGACCTCGTAGACGGCCTCTTTGATCAGTTCCTTCAGTTCGTTCGGATCATTCATTGCCCTCCTCTCTTCAAAGAAACGGGGTAACTGCCTCCCCGAATTGATTTGCAAGTGATGTAGCGCAGGCTGTCAGCCTGCATGCAGGCCTGGCGGCCTGCGCTACAGGGGCATGCCTTCGCCGTATCTTTGATGGCGCTTGCCCAGAGGCTCCCTGGCAGGTAGTTACGAAACGTCAATGAAGCGTCCCCAGCCAGCGGTCGTAAATAGAGAGTTCCGGGGGGAGCAGGCCCTTCTCCACCAGAATCCGCTCCAGAATGGCCATGCGCTGTTTATGGCGGCGGACCTCGGCGTCCAGCATCCGGACCCGTTCCTCCAGTTCCCGCATCCGGGCTTCCATTTCCTGGAGCCGCCGCTCCTGCTCCTGAATTTTCCGCTCAACGAGTTGGATCCATTCATCCAGTGTCAGGGAATCCATTGTTCTCCTCCATTGTTGGGATGCGGTTTTTTCGGCGGCGGCCAAAGGCCGCCGGTAACTATCTACCCTGATCGGTTTGCAGATAACGTAGCGCAGGCCACGAATGCTCTCGTTATTCTATGGAACTTTGTCAGCCTGCATGCAGGCCTGGCGGCCTGCGCTACAGGGGCGCGCCTTTGCCAGCGTCTTTTATAGCGCTTGCCCGGAGGCCCTCTGGTAGGTCGTTACGGTCGCCGCCGGAAAAACCAAACGCTTCACCTACCGGGGCTTCGGAATGGCCAGGTCAGCCGGACCCAGGTCGGAGAGTTTCAGGTGGGGGTAGGTGGCCTGGATCAGTTCGTGGATGATCTGGGCGTACTTGACCTTCTCCCGCGCCTGCCAGGCCAGGAAATCCGGGCTGGTCCAGGGGCGGTACATCGCGCCGGCCCCGGCCGCCAGCGCGGGCCCCGGCTCAATCTTGAAGTAGCAGGGGGCGCAGACCCGTGCCATCTCCGCTCCTTCGTAGAACCGGTTGAAGCCGCCGAAGGAGTCGGAGAGGTAGATGTGCAGGTCCATCGGGATGTCTATGGCCTGGCGGATGGAGGCCAGTTGGGGGAGGGGGAGGTCGCCCAGGGGGTTGAAAGTGGACGCACCCAGCATCTGCAACACCTTTCCGCCGGCCGCCGACGCGTGACCGGCGAAGATGCTGACCTTGAAGACCACGTCCTCGGGGATGTCGCCTGTCCTCTTTAACTGATTGACCACCCAGAGGAGCCCCTCGTCAATGCAGAGAAAGCCGCGGAAGCCGATGTCTATGCAGCGCAGCATCTCGGCGATGACGTAGGAGAGTTGGTCGGAGCCCCGGTAGCGGAGGCCGGAAAGGGCACCTTCCGGGGTCGCCAGTTGCCGCCCCACATCCCAGCCGGAGCGGGGGCCGGGGGTGATGATGACCTCCAGTTTCGCCTCCGCCGCCATCTGGGCGAAATCCCGCAGTTCGGCGTCGTCCAGGAGCGTGGAGCCCATCACGGTGGAGATGAGCCGATGGATGGGGATGTTGCGCTTGCGCATCTCGTCAATGAGCGCCTCCAGCACCTGGGGTCGCTCCACGCCGGAGATTTCCATCCGGTAATGGGCACCGTCGGGGAAACGCTTGGGGCTATCGGGCAGGTCATAGGCATCCCGGCCTGGGATTCCGATCTTTTCCAGCATGCTCCGAACGTCATTCAGGTTACGCATGGTTCCTCCTCAGGAAAAGGGTGTGGGTTTCGCTACTGCTACCGGACACTTTTGAGCGGACAGTACACGACGCAACCCCTGCAGGCGCCACAAGGGCTTTTTCAGACCGCAATCTAACAACTGCCCCGAAAAAGATAGCGCCATTGGGCTATCCGCCTGTACTGGCCCGACAGCCGGCGCTACAGGCTACCAGTTTGAAACGAAGACGGGCCAGGGGTGCCCTCCCCGGGCCCGGATTTCCGTCCAGGGGTACGGAGGAGCCTCCAGACGCCCGTTCACCGTCACCGCCATCTCGTTCAGTTGCATCCAGGCGGGCAGGAACCGGCTGAACGGGTAGTAGTGAGTCCGCCCGTCGTAGGCATCTATCAGGTAGAGGCCGTCGGTATCGTAGCCGACGGCGATAAACGTGTGTTCCCACTGGACGACGATGGAGACGGTGCCGTCGGCGGCGGTCCAGGAAGCGATTTTCGGCTGGAGCATCCGGTAGGTGGCCCAGATGATGACGGGGCGTCCGGCGGCCAGTTCTTCCTTAAGAAGGTCCAGTCCGAACCAGCGGTGAGCGTGGGCGTCCAGGCCGTACCGGCGCAGGGCGGTGGCGACAGGGCTGGCATAGACGCCGTAGCCTCCTGGGGGAAGGCTCCCCGGCGGGTCATCCACGTCGCCGACAAAGCCCGAGTGGGGGTTATCCGAGCGGGGGAGAGTGGCGAAGAACGCCTCTTCGCTGACGGCGACGCCCCAGAAGGCCGCCAGGTCAACAGCCGAGCGGGCCTCGCAACTGAGCGGGCGCTCCTGCCGGTGCCCCACCACCCCGGGGACGTAGGCGGATTCGGGGGGGCCCGGGGCCGCGTGGACCGTCAGCGGCAGGATCAGCAGAATCCCCAGCAGTGGCTCCAGGAATCGCTTCAAGGCCTGCCCTCCGCCATCAGCCCGGAAGTTCTCCTTTCAGTCGGGCCAGTTCAGCCCGCAACTGCTCCAGTTCCGCCTCGGCCCTCCGGCGAGCCTCCGCCTCCTCAGCGGCCCGCCGCTCCGCCTGGCGGCGGGCTTCCTCTGCCTGGCGACGGGCTTCCTGGGCCTCCAGGGGCGTCAGCAACTTCTCCCCGGTCCGCGGGTCCACCAGCCGGAGAAAGTTCCCCTCCACCCGCAGTTCCAGCCCCAGCACCTGGCTGACCAGCGGTTCCCCCTCCACCTGCCGATACCCCTCCGGCGTCAGGCGGAAGGCGATCAGGGGCGGCTGGAGGTACTCACCCAGGGGGTCAAAGATAAAGTACTCCTGAACGCCCAGCACTTCGTAGGTGCCCTTCTTGGCCCCCAGGTCCTCGTAGCGGGTCTTCTTTGAGGTCAACTCAAACACCACGTCCGGAGCCTTCCCCTCTTTCCAGACCTGGAAGAAGCGACGGTTGCCCTTCGGGACGCCTTTCACCACGAAGACATCGGGGGCCACGACCTGGGAGGGGTCGCCTTCCACGTAGTAGACGAAGAGATTGCCCGCCACGTAGACGTTGGGGTCATCGCGGAAATAGTCGCTGAGGGCCTCCCGCAGATAGATGAGTTGCTGGATGTGGACATCGGTCTCGGCCATAGGCTTCCCGTCCGAATCGGGGTAGTCAACGGTGATCGGGGGAAGGTAGACGACCTCCACCCGGGGGACGACGGCGACCTTTTCTTCCACTTCCACCGCTGCCATGGCTGGCTCCTTTATCCTGACCAGGGATTGCCAACAATGCGATTCTATACCCCGGCCTGTCCCGCCTCCTGTTCCAGTCGGCGGACAATCTCCTGCGCTTCCTCCACCGCTTCCGGCGCGGCCTCGTAGACGGCCATCCCCCGCAGGTCGGCCTCAATAATGGCCGGACTGGCCGAGAGATACCCCACTACCGGCAGGGGGCTCTGCCCGGCGATGAAGGCCCGGTCGGCGTCGGTGCGGACTTTGTTGCCCACGACGAACAGTCGCCTCAGCCCAATGTCGCCGGCCAGTTCCTGAATCCGTTCAGCGACCTCTATGCTCCGCCTTCCCGGCTCCACCACCACCAGCATCGCGTCCACCGCCTGGGCTGTGGCCCGCCCCAGGTGCTCCACTCCAGCCTCCATATCCATAATCAGCATCTCGCCCCGGTAGAGCAGCAGGTGGGTGACCAGCGCCTTCAGGAGGGCGTTCTCCGGGCAGAGGCAGCCAGACCCGCCCTTTTCCAGCGTGCCCAGTTTGAGCAATCGCACGCCGTTGTGGATGATGCTGAAGCGGTCGGGGATGTCGTCCACGCGAGGGGTAAGGCTGAAGAAACCGCCGTAGGAGCCGGGTTTGGCCCCGGTCCGCTCGTAGATGAGTTCCTCCATTTCGGAGATGGGGGTGAGGTTCTCCGCCAGTTCGGGTGGGAAGCCCAGCGCTCCGGCCAGCCCGCCGGCGGGGTCAGCGTCAATGGCGATGACGTTGCGGCCCTGGCGGGCGTAGATGTGGGCCAGCAGGGCTGACAGCGTTGTTTTTCCCACTCCGCCCTTGCCGGTAACGGCGATTTTCTGTAGAGATGTCATATCGGTTCAACCTCCAGAATCTCCCCGGGCGTCCGCCGCCCGCGCGGGGTGTGGTCAAAGTCGGCATCAAAACTGACCAGAGTCAGGTCGTATTTCTCCGCAACGACGTACTGGTACGCGTCGTCAAAGTCCAGGCCGAATTGCTGAATGACCTGGACGACAGCATGCATATCCACCATATCCAGTCGCAGACACTCAATCTGTCCCCTCGTCAAATCCTCTATGACCCGCAGGAAGACGTGATCCAGTTGACGGCGGGTCAGAATCATGCCCAGCGAGTAAAGGGTGAATTCGGAGATGTAGAGATCACGGCCGGGAATAGAACACATCAAACGTTCCGCTTCATCGGCCCGTTCCTGGTCTAACAGCAGTTCCAGCAGGATGTTGGTGTCAAGAAGATACACCGGCCCACCAGTCCCGAATCTGGTGCTGGAGTTCCACAGAGGTGTACTTCTCCCGAAGGTCCCGTAAAGCACCGCGCCAATCTAACCGTAAAGGTTCTATCCTTCGGGTATATCGCTGATGAAGAACTTCAACAAACTCCTGCACCTCCCGCTGCAACTCCGGCGGCAGGGAGACAATCATCTCTATTAGGGAGTTCACTGGAACATCCGTTGTCGTTTCTCGCATCGGACCACCTCAACTGATTTCCGGAAGAATCTCTCCGGGTACCCGCCGCCCGCGCGGGGTGCGGTCAAAATCGGCGTCAAAACTGACCAGAGTAAGGTCGTATTTCTCCGCAACGACGTATTGGTACGCGTCGTCAAAGTCCAGGTGAAGTCGCTGCATCACTTCAAGAACTTGAGGGACGTCTTCCGCTTCCAGATGGAGCAGTGATACACCTCCGCTCTCAAACAAGTCCTGGACAAACCGTCGTAGCCCCTCCTGCTGATTCAACCGACACATTGCCAGGCAAATAGAGTGGAAGGCAAAATCGGTGATAAACAGGGCGTCTGAAGGTACGGCATCCAGGAACTGTCCGACTTCTGCCGAACGTTCCTGGTCCAGCAATCGCTCCATCCACACATTCGTATCTATCAGGAACATCCGGCATCAATCCCCGCGCCACTCTATGGTTTTCCTCTGCAGTTCCAGAGCCGTATATTGATCCCGGTGTTCCCGCAGAGCCCCTGCCCAATCCTGGCGGAGTCTTCGGGCAGGCCGGAGAGTCCGTTTGGCCAGCGAGGTCACAAACTCCCGCACCTCCTGCTGCAACTCCGGCGGCAGGGAGACAATCATCTCTATCAGGGAGTTCACTGGAACATCCGTTGTCGTTTCTCGCATCGGACCACCTCAACTGATTCCCGAAAGAATCTCTCCGGGCACCCGCCGCCCGCGCGGGGTGCGGTCAAAATCGGCGTCAAAACTGACCAGAGTCAGGTCGTATTTCTCCGCGACCACGTACTGGTACGCATCGTCAAAGTCCAGACCGAGTTGCAAGCCGAGAGCAGGAATGTGCTTCAACTCCTCCACACCCAGGGAGACCAATCGCGTTTCCGACCTTTCCACTACGTCCGAAACGAAATCCTCCCACAATGAGGACTTCCCCGTTCGCATCAGGATAATGCCAATAGAGTATAGGGAGAAATCGGTCATCCAAAGGGATTCGGCGGGGGTCTCCTGGAGAAATTGCCGTACTTCGCCGGCCCGTTCCTGCTCCAGAAGCAACTCCAGCCAGATGTTGGTGTCCACCAGCCACATCAGTCTCCCCACCACTCCAGTGCTTTTTGCTGCAGTTCCAGAGAGGTAAACCGATCCCGGAATTCCCGCAGACCTCCCGCCCAGGTTAACTGCAGATATTTTTGTCTGGGCCGAACGCGCGTCTCCACCAGAGCGGTCACAAACTCCCGCACCTCCCGCTGCAACTCCGGCGGCAGGGCTTCTATCATCTCCACCAGCGAACGAACCTGGACCTCCATCGCTCCCTCCTC
>JAGHZG010000087.1 GCA_017743275.1 Chloroflexota bacterium
TCTCTGCGTACTCTGCGTCTCGGCGGTGAAATGACCTTTTTGCAGGAGACTCAATCATGGCGCCCCGGCCAGAGGCAGGACCGACAGGTATCCTGCATCCCGGAGAGGATGCCGCCCTGCGAAGACCAGTTCCCGCACACGAGCCGCGATGGCGGGAGCGGTGACCAGTGCCTCTCCCACCAGAACGGCATCGGCCCCTTTCCGGGCCAGGTACCGGACGTCCTCAGCGGTGCGGATGCCGCTTTCGGCGACGGTCACCGTCCTCGGCGGGATCAGGGGGTGGAGACGGGCAAAGGTGGTGATGTCGGTCCGGAAGGTGCGCAGGTCCCGATTATTGATGCCGATGATGGGCGGGCGCAGGGGCAGGACGGCTTCCAGTCCCTCCCGGTTGTGGACTTCCACCAGGGCGTGCATGCCCAGTTCTCCGGTCAGGGCCAGGAGTTCCGCGAGTACGGCGGGAGGGAGGGCGGCCGCGATCAGGAGGACGGCGTCTGCCCCCCACGCGCGGGTCTCATAGACCTGATAGGGGTCTATGATGAAGTCCTTGCGCAGGATGGGCAGGGCATAGCCCCGGGCCCGCAGGGTCTCCCGCGCCCGCGCCAGGTCCAGCAGGCTCCCCTGGAAGAAGGACGGGTCGGTCAGGACCGAAAGGGCTCCGGCCCCGTGCGCGGCGTAGAGGGTGGCCAGGTCGCCTGCATCCAGGTCGGGGCGAAGGGGGCCGCGCGAGGGGGAGGCCCGCTTGATCTCCGCGATCAGCGTGACCCCGGGCCGCGCCAGGGCCTCCGCGAAATCCAGCGGGGGTGCCTGGTCCGCCGCGCGGGCGCGCACCTCCGCCAGCGGGACCGCCTCCCGGCGCGCGGCAACCTCCTCCCGTTTGGCGGCAAGAATACGTTCCAGGATCATGCGGCCCCTCCTGCATTTCGGGTGAAGGCGATGAGGGCCTCCAGTTTGTCCAGAGCGGCGCCCGAATCAATGCTCCGGGCGGCCAGATGGAGCCCCTCCCGCATATCGGCGGCGCAGCCTCCGGCCACCAGCGCGGCCGCCGCGTTCAGGAGCACCACATCCCGCCGGGGTCCCGGCTCCCCCTGGAGGATGGAGCGGACGATGGCGGCGTTCTCGGCCGCGCTCCCTCCCCGCAGCGCGGAGATGGACACCCGGGGCAACCCTACATCTGTGGGGTCCAGCACGTAGGAGCGGATGGAACCGTTATGCAGTTGGGCGACCCGGTTGGGGCCGGTGGTGGAGAGTTCGTCCAGTCCGTCCGCGCCGTGGACCACGAAGGCGGCCCGACAGCCCAGGGACCCCAGAACGCCCGCCAGGATCTCGGTCAGGGCCGGGTCGTAGACGCCCAGGACCTGAACCTGGGCACCCGCCGGGTTGGTGAGAGGACCCAGAACGTTGAAGACGGTGCGGACCCCCATCTCCCGCCGGGGGCCGATGGCGTGCTTCATGGCAGGGTGAAAGCGGGGAGCGAAGAGGAATCCGATGCCGATTTCGTCCACGCAGAGGGCCACCGCCTCCGGGGAGAGGTCCAGATTGACCCCCAGGGCCTCCAGGACGTCCGCGCTCCCGCAGTGGCTGGAGACGGAGCGGTTGCCGTGTTTGGCGACCGGGAGGCCGGCTCCGGCGACCACAAAGGCCGCAGTGGTGGAAATGTTGAAAGTCCCGGAGCGGTCGCCGCCGGTGCCACACGTATCCACCAGCGGGGCCCGGCGGGTCGGGACGGGGAGAGCGTGACGCCGCATCGCGCGGGCAAATCCCGCAATCTCCTCCACCGTCTCCCCCTTCATCCGCAGGGCGATGAGGAACCCACCGATCTGGGCCGGGGTGGCCTCTCCCCGCATCACCTGACCCATCACCTCTTCGGCTTCCCTGGCGGTCAGGTCCTGTCGTTCCACCAATCGGGCAATGGCTTCACGAATGTCTATGATGCACCTCCTTTACACCATGTGTAAAAAGTTCTCCAGCAGAATTTTGCCCTCCCGTGTCAGGATGGATTCGGGATGAAACTGGACGCCGAAGACGGGGTAATCCCGATGCTGAACGCCCATCACCTCCCCCTCCTGGGTGAAGGCCGTCAGTTCCAGCACCGGGGGGAGCGGCGACTGGATGATCAGGGAATGGTAGCGAGTGGCGACGATGGGGTTGGGCATGCGGGCGAAAATCCCGCTCCCGGTATGGTAGATCAGCGACGTTTTCCCGTGCATCCGCCGGGGAGCCCGCCCCACGACCCCGCCGAAGACGGATCCGATGCACTGATGGCCCAGGCAGACCCCCAGGATAGGCACGCGCCGGTGAAAATGGCGAATGACCTGGTTGGAAATCCCGCCGTCTTCCGGAGTGCCCGGGCCGGGGGAGATCACGATGTGGGATGGCCTCAGCGCCTCCAGTTCCTCTATGGTGACGGCGTCGTTGCGAAAGACCCGGACATCGGCCCCCAGTTCTCCCAGGTACTGCACCAGGTTGTACGTAAAGGAATCGTAGTTATCAATCACGACGACCATACTGCACCTCCTTCACCTCCATCTGTTCCGCCAGACGGACGGCTTCCATCAGCGCGCGGGCCTTGTGGCAGGTCTCCTGGTACTCCCGGGTGGGGTCGGAATCGGCCACGATGCCGGCTCCGGCCTGAGCATAGACGGTGTTCCCGCGCATAATGAGCGTCCGGATGGTGATACACGTATCCATCGTGCCGCTGTAACTGAAGTACCCCACGCCGCCCGCGTATGGCCCCCGGCGCTCCCCTTCCAGTTCGGCGATGATTTCCATCGCCCGCACCTTGGGGGCGCCGGAGACGGTGCCGGCCGGGAAGGTGGCCCGGAGCAGGTCAAACGCATCCACATCGGGCCGGAGTTCTCCCTGGACACCGGAGACGATGTGCATCACATGGGAGTAGCGCTCCACCACCATCAGTTCGGGGACGTGGACGGTCCCATAGCGGCAGACGCGCCCCAGGTCGTTTCGGGCCAGGTCCACCAGCATCACGTGCTCGGCCCGCTCCTTCTCGTCGGCTATCAGGGCCCGTTCCAGCGCCGCGTCCTCCTCCGGGGTGGCCCCGCGCGGGCGCGTTCCGGCGATGGGGCGGACCTCGGCGATGCCCCCTTCCAGCCGGGTCAGCACCTCTGGAGACGCGCCAATCAGATAGAGATCGTCCGGTAATTCCAGAAAAAACATATAGGGTGAAGGGTTCAGCATCCGCAGGGCCCGGTAGATGGCGAAGGGGTCGGCGGTGGTAGGGCGGGAAAACCGCTGGGAGAGCACCACCTGGAAGATGTCTCCTGCCGCAATGTACCCTTTGGCCCGGCGCACGGCGTCCTCAAAGGCTTCCTGCGAGAAGTTGGATTCCCAGCGGAGGTCCGGGCCCTGTACGGGGAGGAGGGGAGAGGGGGGCATCTCCGGTATCGGTTGCCCTACCAGAGCACTGATCCGGGCCACCCGCCCGGCTGCTTCCGCGTACGCCGATTCGGCGTCCCCGTCCACCCGTGCGTTGGCGACCACCAGCAATCGGTGCCGGACGTGGTCAAAAATGACGATGTCGTCCACCAGGAGAGAGACGGCATCCGGCAGGCCCAGTCCGGGGCGTGGGGCCAGCGGCACCCGTTCAAAGAACCGGGTCGCGTCGTAGGAAAGATAACCGACCAGGCCTCCGCAGAAGCGGGGGAGTGGAGTGCCGGTTTCCACGAACCGGTAGCGGTGCAGGACCTGGCGCGCCAGCGCCAGAGGGTCTCCCTGGGCCCGAAGGATGGGGGTCCCGATGGGCTCTTCGTAGACCACCTCGCCGTTGCGAGCGGTCAGCAGGCCCACCGGTTCCACTCCCAGGAAGGAGTACCGTCCCAGGCGTTCCCCCTTCTCCACGCTCTCCAGGATGAAAGAAGGAACCCCGTTCCGGCGCAGTTTCAGATAGACGGACACTGGAGTTTCCAGGTCCGCCGGGAGTTCCCGCCAGACCGGAACCAGGGAGCCGGGGGGAACATCGGGCGATGCGGAGCAATGAATTGGGATGTCCATACCTCACCTCCGAAAAAGCAAAGCGCCCGTCCCGGAAGGGACGGGCGCTTCTGCCCGCGGTGCCACCCTTCTTGGCCCAACCGGCCCGAAGGCCAGAGGGCCCTGGAGGCCAGCCGGAAACAAAACGACCACCGTGAGCGCACCCACGATGGTCGGAAAGCCAGCCTCACCCTCTGCGGGTACCGGTCTCCGAACATAGCGCCCGGAGACGGATACCCCGACCCGGTAACGGGGGTCAACCGGCTCAGGCTACTGCCTCCTCTGGAGGGTTCGCCCTGCGACTCCCGGGCCCATTCCGCGCTCCCGTGAGGGTCGGGCTCTCACCTTTCCCCGACTCTCTGGACCTCCGTGTGAGCGCCTACTCTTCCCGTTCGCCGTCTTTGGTTGTCCAATTGTTGGCATAATTATACCCGCTTTCCCCAGATTGTCAAATTCTCGCGTTCTGAGGGTGTGTCCCCAAATCGTCGGGGCCCAGAGGGCCAGGCCGTAAACGGCCTGGCTGAGGTGGCGCAGGGCGCTGGAAGCGCCCTCTCCCTTCGGTAGCCTTTCGGAAACACGGGTTGCCAGGGCGAAAGGGGCGCTTTAGCGCCTCGTTTTCGCCTGAGCCTGGCCGTTTACGGCCAGGCGGAAAGGCCGAAAGCCCAGCCCGACGAAATTGGGACACACCCCGTTCTGAGACTTGCAGGCAACTCTGGCCTCGCTGGCCCGCTGTCTGGCCTGGCGGGCAGTCATTTGACTTTCCCCAATGACGTGATAAAATATCTATACGATTTCTGGTTACCTGTCCGCAGAGCGCATTGGATAGACCGTCTCCACTGCCAGTTTTAGAGAAAGGAGGCAAGGGAAAGCACGGGATTCCGCGATGCTGGGCATGGCAGACTTCCCCGGCATCGCCCGCGCGGCGGTAAGAGCGTTGGCGAGGCCGGGTTTTTTGTGGACGGGTACCGGTTTTGAGGAGAGGAACGATGGCGTTGGAGTTCAATGAATCATCATCTACCCAGCCGGAGACGGTTGTGGATATGGAAAGTCTGCTCCAGGGGCAGGAGGGGTACGTTGCCCGCGCGGGGGAAATCCGCAGGGGACGCATCATCCAGGTCACCGAGGACGGTGCCCTGGTGGACGTCGGCCTCAAGCGGGAGGGGTTCGTCCCCGCCAGCGACCTGCGCCAGGTACGCAAGGAAATGGGCGAAATCCACGAGGGCGACGAAGTCTTCGTCAAACTCCTGGAGAGCGAGAGCGAGGGGTATATTAAGGCTTCCATCTACCAGGCCCGCCTGGAGGAGGACTGGATGCGGGCCGAGGAGATGCTGAAGAGCGGCGCCATCTACGAGGGGCGCATCTCTGCATACAACCGGGGTGGGCTGACGGTCCCCTTCGGCCGCATCCGGGGCTTCATCCCGGTCTCCCAGGTGGTGGGCGTCCCGCGCGGCATGAAGGAGGCGGAGCGGCGCCAGCGGCTGGCCGCGATGGTCGGGCAGACCGTTGGCCTGCGGGTGGTGGATGTCAACCGGGAAGAGCGGCGGCTCATCCTCTCCCAGCGGCGGGCCCACCGGGCCTGGCAGCGCATCCTCCGCAAGCGACTGCTGGATAGTCTGGAGGTCGGGCAGCGCCGCCGGGGGAAGGTCTCCAGCATCACCGACTTCGGCGTATTTGTGGACCTGGGCCACGGCGTGGAGGGGATGGTCCACGTCTCCGAACTCTCCTGGCAGCGGGTGGATAACCCCCGCCAGGTCGTGCGCGTGGGAGATGAGGTAGAGGTTGTTGTCTTAGAACTTAACCGGTCCAAAGAGCGCATCGGCCTCAGCATTAAACAGACTCAGGAAGACCCCTGGAACCGGGTGGGGGAGAAGTACCGGGAGAACCAGTTGGTGGAAGGGCAGGTCACGCGCGTCGCCGACATCGGCGCCTTTGTGGAACTGGAGCCGGGGGTGGAGGGGCTGCTGCACGCCAGCGAACTGATCGGCGCCCCGGACGTGACCCCCCAGCAGGTGCTGAAGCCCGGCGAGACCATCCTGCTGAAGATTCTGGAGGTCAACCCGTCCCGCCGCCGCATCCGCCTGAGCGCCCGGCGGGTGCGCAAGGACGAATGGGAGCGGTGGGCTGCCGAGAAGGCCGCCCGCCAGCGCGCGGCGGAACCGGCCCCTGGGGCTGAGGCAACCGCAGAGACCCCCGAAGGGGAGGAGATCACTGCCCCCGAGGAAGCCGAGAGCGAGCCCGCCGCCGTCCCCGAGCCGGCATAAACCCCGAAGGGTTCCCTTTCGCCTCTTTCGTGCCTTTCGCGCCTTTCGTGTCTTTCGCGCCTTTCGTGTCTTTCGCGTCTTTCGTCTCAGAAAAGGGTGGTCTATGGCCAAACGAGAAGACAAAGTAGAAATTGAAGGGACGGTGGTAGAGACCCTGCCCGGCACCCAGTTCCGGGTGAAACTGGATACCGGCCACGAGGTCCTGGCCTACCTCTCAGGCCGGATGCGCAAATACTACATCCGCATCCTCCTGGGCGACCGGGTGCGGGTGGAACTCTCCCCGTACGACCTGACCCGGGGGCGGATTGTCTACCGGTACAAACGACCGGAGGAAGCAGAACTGGAAGGATAAACAGTACAACTTTTCTCGTGGTGCCCCCGCCATGCCGGGGGCAAGTATTCTTTACTGGCATGGCTTGCGGGGCGGCGGTCCCCGCATCCCCCTGTTGTTCCACCCCCCAGCGGAGGCGCGATGGGCGACCACATCCTCGCCATAGACGTTGGCACCCAATC
>JAGHZG010000088.1 GCA_017743275.1 Chloroflexota bacterium
AGATGAAGGTGAAGGGTGGGGTTGTGCACACGGTTGAGCGGTAGCCAGATTCATCTATTCGGCGTACCATCAATTTGCAAGCAAACTGCCATCTACCTGACAAGGGAAAAGGGTTATAATTACCCCGGGGAAGATGGTTTTTGACCGTTCCGGGAGTTCATCTATTATTATAATGGCAGGGGCTTCCCAGATGGTTTCTATCGCTCGGACCCGACAGCGATATTCCGAAGGGCAGAGAGTGACCGCCACGGTGGAGAAGGTTCTGCCGTTTGGGGTGTTTGTGCGCCTGGCGGACGGGACTCGCGCGTACATCCGGCGCCGCGAACTCTCTTTGGAGGGAGACAGGCCTCCTGGTGAAATTGTCTCAGAAGGGCAAACCCTGCAGGCAGTGGTGTTGAGCCCGGCCGAGGCAGGCCGTCTGATGGAACTGACCGTACGGGCCATCCATCCTGACCCGTGGGAGCAGTTTGTCCGGAGATATAAGGTGCGGGATACTGTCACTGCCACGGTGAAACATGTTGTGCCGAACGGAGTCTTCGTCCAGATTATTCCGGGAGTGAACGGTTTCATCCCCCTGGAGGAACTGGTTTCCTGGCGGGTGGAGAAAGCGGAGGATGTGGTCTGGACGGGCGATGAAGTTGAGGCCGTTATTACCCGGATAGATCCATCCCGGAAAAAGGTGAATCTGAGTATCCGCCAGCGGATGGAGCAACTGGCCCGGGTGGAGTCTGTTTTCAGGCAGATCGGATTCACTGAGGGAGTGCCGGACAGCATCGCTGCGGAGTTGATCGGGGAATCCGCTTCCAGCCAGGAAGAGGCAGCAGAGTTTGTCGGGCGAATTGGCCCGATTCTGGTGCTGGACGACCACGATTCCATCCGAGATCCTCTGGTTCAGTGGCTGATCCGACAGGGATATACGGCCTGCGGAGCCAAAACTGTTCCGGAAGCCCTGACCCTCTGCCAGGCACAGCCGTACGGGCTCATCCTGGTGGACCTGGACCTGCCCCAAATAGATGGGCTTCAGTTCATCCGCCAGATCCGGGACTGCGGGGAGCGGACCTTCATTGCTGTGATGAGCAGCCCGGAATGGATAGATGAACATTTTCTGGAGATTCAGCAACTGGGGGTTTCGGAGATGTTCCCCAAGCCCGTCAATGAGCAAAAACTTCGTCAGTTTCTCCTGCGGTTGGATAGAGGTGAAATCATTGAGCCCCGGATAGACCTCAGAGAATCATCCCTCCCGGAGATCCGAACGGCCCAACAGTTATCCGCGGTGATGCGTTCCCGGATTCCCCTGGCCCGGCGGTTTCATAACGGCCTGGAGTATCTTCTGGAGATGACCCGGGCGGAAGAAGCGATTGTGTTCCACATGGATCGGACCTCACGAATTGTCTCCATTGTTGCGAGTGTGGGGAGTATTCCCTTAAATGAGTTTGCGACGTATGCTCTGGTTACCAGTCCCGTGAAGGACGTTATCCTGGAAGGAGAAACGATTTGGGAAAATCGGGTTTCTCAGGAGCCGACCAGACGGTTTGAGAAATTGCTGGAGTTATTGCCGTTTGAGTCTTGTATCGGCATCCCCATAGAGGCCAGCGGGCAAACCGAATACGCGTTGTTCCTGTTCCATCGGGAGCCGGAGACGTTTTCCCGGTACCGCCTGCGGGACGCCTGGGCGATGGCGACGCTCTTTGCAGTTGCGATAGAACAGGACGCTCTGGACCGGCGGATCCAGGAGATCAGCCGGACCTTTCTCAGCGGGCATCTGGCGGCTGGCCTGGGCCACGAGATTTACAATCGGCTTTCTGGCCTGGATCTGGAGTTTCAAAATCTGATCGCGGATTTTGAGGCGCTCTGGCGGAACTCCCCCGAACTCAGGATGCCTGCTGCTGAGGAAATCCGGCGGGCTCTGGGCCGGGCGGCGGAAACAGCGGGAGGTCTGAAGCAATTGGTCGGGGAGTTTCGGCTCCTTTTAAAAGCGATGCAGGAGGAGCAGGTGGTGGACGTGAACGAGGTGGTCCGCCAATCTGCATCTCTGATAGAGCCTCAGGCCAGGCGGACAAAAGTGACCCTGCGTTTCCTCCCCTCGCCAGATGTTCTCCCGGTGGCCGGGAGCGGGGTTGGCCTTCAGCACGTTCTCCTGAACCTGATGCTCAACGCGATCCAGCACATGGCTTTAAAGCCCGATGAGCGACGGGTGCTGGAAATATCCACCGCCTGGGAGGACGATGCCCTGCCTGTGAAAATCCGTGTTTCAGATACGGGGCCGGGAATCCACCGACAACTCTGGGAAAAGATCTTTGCTTTGGGATTCACTACCAAGCCAGGGGGTTCGGGGTTGGGCCTCTACATTGCTCGTAGCCTGGTAGAGGCGATGGGCGGCCGAATCTCTGTGGAGAGGAGTCTGGTTCCGCTGGGCACCACGTTTCTGGTGGAATTACCCGCTGCCAGTAGAAAGTGAGGGACGACATGGCGGAAGAACGCGTGCGGGTTCTGCTGCTGGACGACGAAGCAAGTCTGCGGGTGCCTCTCCAGCGGTTTCTGGAAAGCCGCTTTGGCTACCAGGTAGACACCGCAGCCAGTGGCGAGGAGGCGCTGGACCTGGTCGCCAGGGCTGAAGGGCGCTACGACGTGGCTCTGATTGATGAAGTCCTGATGCCCGGCCCGGATGGCATAGAGGTGATGGAGCGGATCAAGGCCCGCTATCCGGATATTGAGTGCATTATCTTCACAGGGTGGGAAACGGAGTCCCGGCAGCGAGCCTTGCTGGCCGGGGCATTTCGTTACCTGGAGAAACCTTTCAACAACGAAGAACTGGCGATGCTCATCCGCAGCGCGGCCCAGCAGGTCCGGCTGCGGGCCATCAGCCGCGCGATCCTTGGGGAGAAGGAACTGGAGTCCATTCTGGAGGGAATCACCCGGGCGGCCTGTTCGTTGGCTTCGGCCAACGAGTCGTCTATCGCTCTTTTGGAGCCAACGACGGGCGGGATAACGGTGTGTGCCAGAGTCGGGCCAGGTAAGCAGAAATGGCTTCGGCATTTTCTGAACCGGGATCTCTCTAAAGAAATTATCCGGACCGGGCAGGCCGTTTATGTGCCGGACACTCTCCAAGAGAGCCAGATCGCGCCAGCGGTCATGGAGTCCGGCATTCGCTCCTTCATCGGGCTTCCGATTCCCGGCGACGGCGGGAATCTGGGAGTGCTCTATGTCTACAGCCACCAGCCAGGGGGCTTTGAAGGAGGAACCGTTTCGGTACTCCAAATTCTGGCCGGGCAGGCGGGACTGGCCATCACCAATGCATGGGCCTTTGGGCGGATTCAGGCCCACGCCCGCTATATGGAGGCCCTGGTGCGGGCCGGACAGGGGCTGACCCGGACCGTTCAATTGGAAGACCAACTGGCCCTGGCCTGGGATTTCGTCCGGGAACAACTGGGAGTGGACACGTTCTTTGTCGCCCTGTACGATGAGAAGGCGGACCTGCTCCGGTTCCCCCTGGCCTATGATCGGGGCCAGTGCATCGTCATTCCAGATCGTTACCTGGGAAACAGCCCGGAGAGTTGGGGCATTACGGGCTGGGTGGTCAAAACAGGAAATGGAATGCATGCCCCGACCCAGGAACAGTTGAGTGAAAGGTGTCATCAGTTGGGGATCCGGGCCATCCCGGTGGGAGAGCCCTGCCAGAGTTGCTTCTATCTGCCCCTCAAAATCGGCACGGATGTCATCGGGGTCATCTCCATCCAGAGTTACCAACCGCATGCTTTTGAACCGGAGTTGCTGGATGCCTGCCGGGCTCTGGGGAGCCACCTGGCAGTGGCGATGGAAAATGCCCGACGTATAGAGGAACTGGAGCAGATGCGCCGGGCGGCGGAGGCGATGTCCCAGGCCGTGGAGCCCAGGGAAGCGCTGCAGCAAATTGTGAAGAGCGCGGTGCAGGTCCTCCGGGCTCGTTCGGCCGTGATCTGGTCCTACGATGAAGCCCGGGATGTATTCATCCCGGAGGAACTGACGGCCGAAGGGATCCCCCCGGAGGAATTAGAGAAACTCCGGGAGGATGAACCCAAACCGGGAAGAACGGCGGACACGGTGATGAAAGCGGGCTATCTGGCCGTTACCAATGTGGCTGATCCCCAATACGCTTTCCTGGGACCGACTACCCGGGAGACTCTGAATCGCATCGGCGTCCGGAGTTTCCAGGGGATTGCCCTGCGGACTGGCGATGAGCGGTTGGGCGTCCTGTACGTCAACTATGGACGACCCCAGACCTTTGATGAGGAGGATGCCCGGAAACTCCAGACCTTTGCAGGCCACGCGGCGCTTGCCCTGAAGAATGCCCGTCTGGTGGCGCAGTTGCAGCGCACCCGGGAAGCGGCAGGGGTGATTGCAGGCATCACCCTGCAGGAGAAACTGGGCCAGACTCTGAAAGCGATTGCTCAGTACGTCCAGCAGGTCCTGGGCTGCGATGTGGTCACCATTTATACGTACGACGAGGTGACAGGGCAGTGGGGCGAATGGGCTATAGAGATTCGTGACCCCCGAAAACGGGATTCTGCCCGGCCGCCGGAAAAACTCAACCCGGAGTCGGTGGTCTGGAGCATCCTCCGTCTGGATCAGCCTCCTTATTACCGCCTGGCCGAGGATCGTGCGGGGGAGGACGCTCTGCTCGGCGGCCGGTTCGTCCGGGACGAAGAAATTCAGGCTGCCATGGGCATTCAACTGCGGGTGGGCGAACGCAGGATGGGCGTCATGTTCGTGGATTTCCGCTCCCCGCACCGTTTCACCTCCGAAGAAATCGCCACGATTCAACTTTTTGCCGACCAGGCAGCCGTAGCGATCCGCAACACACACCTGTACCAGCAGGTGACCCATCGGATAGATATGCTTCAGGCCCTCTACCAGGCCGGCCAGGCCATCACAGGTACTCTCTCACTCCAGGAGGTCCTGGATCAGATTGCCATCCAGGCCCGTCGCCTGGTCGGAGATCCCGCTGAGGAGGACTGCTTCAGCCATCTGGCGCTGGTGGAAGGGCATGTGTTGCATTTCGCGGCGGCCTGCACGCCGGAAATCCTGGCGGGGCTGCGCGAGAAAGTGGGGGATATTGATCTGGAGAACAGCCCACGCGTTGGGATCACTGGCCGGGCGGTCAAAACGGGGCAATCCCAGAATGTGGGGGATGTTGGGGCAGATCCCGACTATATCTGCTTTGAACCCCACACCCGGTCCGAACTGGCGGTGCCGATCCGCTACGGGGAGCAGGTGATCGGGGTCATTAACGTGGAGCACCCCCGTCCTTACGCCTTCAGTGCGGACGACCAGCGAGCGCTGGAGGCCCTGGCGGCCCAGGCCGCCATCGCCATCCGGAATGCCCGCCAGAGTGAACTGCAACAGGCGGTCTACGAGGCCAGCAAGGTCATCTCCACAGGCATCGCGGTGGAGCGGCGGGAGTTGCTGCGGCGCATTCTGGAGCAGGCGGCCACCCGCATCCGCTGGCCCCAGCGTCCCAAGGCCGTCCTGGGCGTGATTCAACTGTACAATTCCGAGAGCCAGGAACTCTCCCTGGAGAGTGTCTATCCGCCGGAACATTTCCCGCGCCTGGTGGAGAGACTGGGGGAAAAGCGCACTCTGGATCCGACCGAGACACCCCGTATAGGGGTCAGCGGGCGTGCTGTTCTGACAGGAATGGTTCAGCGAGTTCACGATGTGCGCCAGGACCCTGATTATGTAGAACTTCACCCCGATACCCTCTCCGAGTTGGATGTTCCGCTGAGAACAGGGGACCGTATCCTGGGCGTGCTATCGCTGGAGAGCGACCGTCTGGCGGCTTTTGACGAATTGGATGAAGCCGCGCTCCGGTCCCTGGCGGACCTGGCGGCCGTCGCCATTGAGAACGCCCGCCAGTACGAGGAATTGAAGAGGACTAAAGGCATAGTTGGCGCTCGCACAGCGGTCGCCTGGATGGGGATGACCAGCAGCGTCTGGCGGCATGCGATAGAGAAGCACGCGATTACCATTCGGGATACCAGTCAACTCCTGCGGATGGAGTTGCAAAAGGGCGCCGCCTGGTCATCCTATGTCCAGGAGAAACTGGACACGATAGAACGCCTGGCCAATCAGATCCTGGAGAAACCCATAGTTCCTCCTCTCTCCGGGGAGGCAGTAGAGCCCATTCATTTGAATGACCTGCTGCGGGAGCGGACCCGCCGGCTCTGGCAGAGTGACCCCTACAGACGGGCTGAATTGTGCCTGGATTTCCAACTCTCCGACGCGGCCATCGTGCGGGCCGCTCCGGAGTGGCTGCGGTACGCCTTTGACATCCTTTTGGACAACGCGGTGGAGGCGGTGGCGGATTGCGAGGTCCGCAGGATCACGGTCGGCACCCGAAGGGCCAACGGAGGCGCAGAAATCCTTGTTTCCGATACTGGTCGCGGGATCCCCGAGGAGATTCGGGCCCGAATCGGGCAGGAGCCCATAGAGAAACCGGCAGGGGCTCGCGGGTTGGGAATGGGCCTGCTGATGGCTCAGACCATTGTTCAGGCCTACGGGAGCGAGTTGCGGGTAGGCTCTACAGGCCCTACTGGCACCACGATGGTCGTCTGGCTGCCGGCGAAAGAGGAGTGATGGAACCGTCTCCATCGGCATTGGGACCGTACACCTTTCTCCTGGTCGGGAAGGCCCCAGAAGCGCGGTGGCCGATGGTTCTGGAGCAGGCACTGGCCCCCCTGGGACACCTCTATATTGTGCCGGAG
>JAGHZG010000089.1 GCA_017743275.1 Chloroflexota bacterium
CGCACCCCGCAGGCACTGGAGAGGGCATCGATCAGGTCCATCGTGCCATCGGCCCAATGGTAAAGGTGCAGCAGATCAAAGATCTGCTTCCGGAATTGGGAGCAGGGGATGGTCGGCCAGAAGGGAGAAGAGGTTTTCGTGCAGCAGATCAAAGATCTGCTTCCGGAATTGGGAGAGAGCGCTGGCACTCACACGCTAATAATGCCTCACTTTTGGGATTGCCGCAAGCGCACCCTCTCAATTCCAGAAGTTAGTCCAAAGTCCAGTTCTGAAAGTGCCTGGCACGTTCTCCGCTGATAGCTACTCCAGGGGTTGACTTTTCGGGCTGGAAACGGTAAAATGATAGGCGAGGTGGAAGATGCCCCTGTACGAGTATATCTGCCAGCAATGCCAGCGCCGTTTTGACGCGCTGCGGCCGATGGCCAGCGCCGATGCTCCCATTGCCTGCCCGCACTGCGGGAGCCAGGAGACGCGGCGGGCCATCTCCCTGTTCGCCGCCATCGGCAGCGAAGGTGTCATTGCCGGTGGGGGTTCCTCCTGCACCTCCTGTTCATCCACATCCTGCGCTGGCTGCGGTTCCCGGCGGTAAACGGGCAAGCATAAAAAGCAGGCTGGCGGTACGGCGAAATTGCCGTACCGCCAGCCTGTTTTTATCCCTTACGGGGCATCCCGACGGATCAGTCCCAGTGCTTTCCGGATGTCCGTCTCCGAAATGGGCCCTTCCCGCACGACAACCGGCGGCCATCGGGTACAATCCACCACGGTAGATGAAACCCCGATGGATACCCACCCTCCATTGAACACCAGGTCCACTTCCGGGCCCAGTTGGGCCATCACCTCCTGAGCGCTCCGGGCAGGCGGGTGACCCGGGAGATTCGCGCTGGTAACCGCCAGCGCTCCCCCTGCCGCCCGAATCAGCGCGCAGGCCAGAGGAAGAGCGGGCAGGCGAATGCCGACCCGGGGCCCCTCCCCGATTTCCGGCGGGACTGCTTCGGTCCGGGGAAGCATCAGGGTCAGGGGGCCCGGCCAGAAGCGCTGAGCCAGGGGCCGGACCGCCTCCGGCAATACTGCGAAACGGGGGAGTTCCTCCAGGTCGGAGAGGAGGAGGGCGATGAAAGCGCCGTCGTCCCGGCCCTTGATCCGCCACAGGCGACGCAGGGCATCGGTGCAGTTGGGGAGGGCAGAAAGTCCGTACACGGTGTCCGTAGGGATTGCGACCAGTCCTCCTGCCTGCCACACGGCCAGAGCCTGTTCTACGGCATCGGGTTCTTCGGCCCGGACGATTCGGGCGGTCACAGGACAACCTCCAGTACCCGGTCGCGGCCGGCCAGGTCAGGGTAAATCTGGACGCGCGCCGGGGGGAACACCGCGCGGGCCAGAGCGGCCGCCTCCGGGCCCTGCCCGGCGCCGATTTCCACCAGCAGAACGCCCCCCGGGCGGAGCAGACGGGCAGCGTCGGCCAGCAACCGCCGGACCACCCGCAGTCCTCCTGGCCCGCCGTCCAGCGCCAGCCGGGGCTCGTGCTCCCGCACCGACTCCGGCAACGACGCCCATTCCTCTTCGGCCACGTAGGGCGGATTGCTGACCAGCATGTCCACCGGCCCCCTCAGCGGGGAGGCCAGGTCGGCCTGCAGGAAGTGGATGCGGTTCGCCACGCCGTGACGGCGGGCGTTCATCACTGCGACGCTCAGTGCGGCGCGGGAGAGGTCGGTGGCATAGATGCGGGCGCGGGGCAACCGGACCGCCAGGGCCACCGCCACACATCCGCTCCCCGTCCCCACATCCACCACGGTCTGCGGACCCCGCTCCAGGGCCAGTTCCACCAATGTTTCCGTCTCCGGACGGGGAATGAGCACGTCCGGGGTGACAACGAAATCCAGGCCAAAGAACTCCACGCGCCCGGTCAGATAGGGGAGAGGGATGCCTGTGGCCCGGCGGGCCAGCAGGTCCCCGTAATGCACCCCCTCTTCGGGGCTCAGAGGCCGCTCCGGGTGGGCCAGGATGGTCGTTCGGGTGAGCCCGGTCGCATGGGCCAGCAGAATCTCCGCCTCCAGATGGGGCATATCGGTGACGGAGGCCAGCGCAGCGGCCCCCTCCCGCAGCGCGGCGGCGATGTCGGAGAAGGGACACGGGTGTACATGGGTCACACGGATGCCCACGGATTGTTCACGCCGATTGACATCGCTCTTCTTGGGCACTTCGTGTCGGTTGTCGGCTTCCGCCGACATTCTTCATGCAGGACTTAAAGAGTGGGGAGTGTCACTCCTGAAGCCCGCCAAATAACCGTTTTGAACGTGCCAGGCACTTTTGGAAGTGCCTGGCACGTTCGGAAGCAGCACAACTCTTATGTTTGTTTGTTATGGAACCGCCAGGGCCAACGGGCGATACCGGGTGGGGGCGGGTCCACCAATAATTCGGACACATTGACCCCGGGCAATGACAGTGCCACCTTGCTGACGGATGAATTCGGTGATACCCTGCGAATCCACTGAAATGTAGAAAGGGTCACCCGGAAGAGGCTCACCGGGCTGAGCCAGGATGTAATCGCCGTCTTTCTTTAACTGTTGCTGGAAGAACTGATGGACCTGCAAATCATCCGGGACGGGGAACATGCAGCAATCAGCCGTCAGGACCAGCCAGTCCCACAGGGGGACAACCTGCAATGTTCTCCCGTCCAAGAGCAGAGAGGCATCCCGGGCATATTCTCCCCAGAGAGTCGCCGTGGCTCCGCCCGCCAAGTGGATGGGCAGGAAAAGGGTGAGCCCTCTCTCGTGCGGGACGGATTCTATCAGCCGCCCGATCAGATGGTCAATCCATTGGGCTAACCGCTGGCATCGCCCGGCCTGCTCCGTTTCTTTGTGCACAGTCCAATAGTGGTAAGCGACATCCAGCAACTTTCGTGACGCGTCATACTCGTTGAGGGCTCCGGTATGATCGCCCATCAGGTGGCGGACCAGGCCGAGGTTGAGGGCCGCGACGGCTTCATTGTGCCGCTGGTCAGGACCGGGCTGCCGCTGGAACACCTCGCGGGCCCGCTCGGCCAGTTCCAGGGCCGGATGGGTGCGGCCGGTTCCCCAGCAGAGGTTGCTCAAAAAGAGGGCCGCTATTCCCTCGCCGAGAGGATGGCGACCCTTGCGGGCTGTTTCCAGCGCCTCCCGGGCCAACCGCTCCGCCTCATCCAGACGCCCGGCTTTCAGGGCGTCCAATCCCCGAACCACCAGCCGGACCGCCGGTGCTGAACCATCGCCCCAATATAGCGCGCTGGCCGGAATGGCCCAGAGAATCCGATGTAGCATTACTCCCCTCCTCTAATCTGAACCCGGTAACCTCCGCTCCTCGCCCAGGAGTTCCTGGAGCCGGCGGAGGGTACGGATGGCCTCCGGGGGCAGGAAGGCGCGGGTGAAGGGGTCGTAGGACATCCAGCGCAGGGTCTCCGCCAGGCGGGCCGCCAGCAGGTACGGGCGGAGTTCGTCATCACTGATAGCGACACTCTGGAGTTCCCGGATCAGGGTGATGAGCATCTCCGCCTGGGCGCGGGCACGGACCGCCTCCATCCGCAGGAGTTCCGCCTCCCCCTCCACCCGGATGGCCGCTTCGTGGCTTTCCCACTCGGCCTGCCAGGCTTCTATCCACTGGGCAGGGATTTGCTCGTCCTCTACCTTGATCTCCCCCAGTTGGACGCTGAGGATGCGCGCGCCGACCTTCGGCGCCTCCTTCTGGAGTTCGGTTTCCAGCCGCCGACGGATGACCTCCCGAGGGTGTTCAACATCCTCCCCGGTAGGGCCCAGGAGCCAGTCCAGGTAGTACTCCGCCAGGATGCTGCGCAGCATCCCCTCGGTGAGGCCCACCACTACCCGCCCCCGCCAGTCCATCGGGGGGGCTTTAGAATCGGGGTCCCGCACCCAGCGGGCCGTCGCGGCTTTGAAGACTGCCTCGGGGGTGAAGGGGTAAGGCTCGTCATCTGTCGGCTGTTTCGGAGGAGCGTCTGCTGCGGTCCGGTCGTCTATCTTGAAGCGGATGTCGGCCTCACAGATGACCGGGATGCCATCCCGGGTCATCCCCTTGACCGGGAGGGTCCACTGCTGAGGCCGGAGGTCCACAATCTCCCAGACCTTCTCAAACGGCTCCAGGTAAGGGTAGTTCTTCCGTTTGGGGAGGTGCGCGCTCAGAATCCGTTCCAGCCGCCCGCACCGTTCCGTCACGACGGCCGTGTCGTTGTAGATGACCATGTACCCTGGCCCGCCTACCCGGTGCAGGACGGAGTTTTCCCCGGAAGCGATTTTCCCATCCTTGACCAGCAGGTACGGGGCGAACTTCCAGGGCCCGAAGATGCGGCGGTACACAAAAGACGCCGCTTCTTCCAGGGTTTGAATCTTGTAGAGCGTCTGGGTGAACCGCGCGGCGTGGCGCATGGCCAATGCCAGGCCCAGCAGGATGGGAAAAGCATAAACGACTCCCAGGAGAGCCAGGGTGGGAGCAAAGGTGAGCCCTCGGTGAACAGCCCCAGCGATCAGCAGGCCCGGCAGGAGTGCCAGAAACACCAGTGGCCCCAACCAGGGGAGAACTCGTCTCAAATGTCGGAAGCCCCACTGTGGTGCGATCATCCCTGTTCTCCTGTCGCAATGTTTCCTCCCAGACGGCGCAGGTCCTCCGGGGTTTCTCGGGGGAGATAGCGCCGCAGCATCGGTTGCTGGATCATCTCCTCCAAAATCCGCAGGAACTGCTGGAGGACCTTTTCCGGTGTCGCCGGTGTGCCGGGGCGGTCCAGGTCCGCCAGTTGCTCCCCCAGCGCCAGGATGAGGTGGGCCTGGGCCTCGGCGCGGGCCTGTTCTATGCGCCAGAGCCGCTCCCGCTGGCCCTCGGCCTGTTTGACCAGGATCCGGCGCACCCATTCGGTCCGCCAGTTCCGCACGCGCTCTTTAAGGACTTCCTGCTCCTTGACCGGCAACAGGTTGCTGATCC
The DNA here is from genome assembly GCA_017743275.1 of Chloroflexota bacterium. GTDB lineage: Bacteria > Chloroflexota > Anaerolineae > B4-G1 > DUEL01 > SpSt-77. The sequence goes on from JAGHZG010000089.1 coordinate 4,963, forward strand.
CACCGCCGATCAACTGAATGCCGAAGGGCTCCAGTTCGGCCCGCAGGCGTTCCCGGAACTCCCGGGCGATGCGCACCCGGGGCGGTTCCTCGCCGGGGTCATAGCGGTAGAGGTCGTCAAAGTCGTACTGAGAGAGAATGTCCTGGAGAATCCGGGTGCCGTAGAGTTGGGGCAGTTCATCCCAGGAACGCTGGGAAGGATCAGGGGTTCCGGGAAGGGCCATCATCTGGGCATGGACGGCCCGGAAGGCCGCGCTTTTGCGGTACGGAAAGGGTTCGCCCAGACGCGGCACCTGGTCCCCCCGGTCAATCTGGAAGGGGGTGAAGGCCAGTACTTTCACCTGGATGCCGTCCCGGGTCAGGCCCTGCACGGTGAACGCGCGCAGTTGGGGGCGCAGGTCCAGGGTCCGCATCGGGCGTTCGGCAAAGCCGGTAAAGGAGAGCCCCGGCCCCTGGGCCCCCCTGAACTGAAGCCCATTAGAGACGGCAACCGCATGGTCGCAGTCAGAGAGGATGATCCCGTTCCCCCAGGCAAACATCGCCAGAGCGTCTCCCTTTCCCCGTTGCTCGAGCTTGTCCTCTTCCCGGGGCTCATCGGTCACCACCCAGAAGGGATAATTCTGACCCAAGAGAACGTCCCAGAGAATTTTGAAGGCATGCCAGTGCTCTTTCAGGCGCTGACGGAGGCGCTCCCCCCGGGATACGGATCGGTCGGGAGGCGGGAACGGAAGCAGGAAGCCCCCCAGCAGAAAGAGCCCGATCAAAAACGCCAGTACGAACAGGAAAAACTCGCCGATGAGCAGCGCCGGCTTCAGGAAGGAGGGGAGTGGCACGATGAAGATGACCCATGTCAGCCAGAGAGCGATCAGGAGCAAGAGGCCAATGATGACGATTCCCCCGCGCCTCTGAACAGCCAGAACCATCAGAAAGAACAGAAACCAATGGACGATCAGAAAGGCCAGCCCCAGGGCCAGGAGCCAGAAGGTGGGCCAAGAGGGGAAAAGAAGCGCCAGGATACCGATAGGAATGAGAATAGCCATAAGGACCAGGGGCAGGTAAAACAAATAAATTATCTCCAGGCTATCCGTCCGGTCTGAGAGGCCTTCATCGGGGGTGAAAGGTACCTGTTCCGCCATGGCGCTCCAACTCTGTGGGGATAGAGTTCTCCTGAACGTTGAACGGGGCACGGGTTAGCATAGACGGTACGGTTCTTGTACCGGTGTCCATCTGATATAATGATACTCCATTAAGAGATTTCGTCAAGACGGGCAACGGGCAGAGTGTGTCGGCAGGGCCGATCGGAGGCCGAGGGCCTACTCTTCTTCTTCCCACACCAACTCTATTTTCCCGATGCGGACGGTATCTCCGGGCCGGACCCCGGCCTCCCGCAGGGCATCCAGCACGCCCATGGCCTCCAGGAAGCGGTGAAGCCGGTAGACGGCCTCCTCCAGTTCCAGCGGGGTCATCGCGGCCAGCCGCTCCACCCGCTTTCCCCAGACCCGCCAGCCGTCGGCCTCCCGCTCCACCCAGAACGTTCGCTCGTCGTCCTCCAGCCGGAAGACCGGAATTTCGTAGGCAGGTTCAGGCACCCTGGGGAGTTCGGCCAAACGCCGCGCGGCCGCCCAGAGGAAGTCGCGCACCCCCTGGCGGGTCAGGCCGGAGATGGGGAAGACTTCGTAGCCCTGGGCCCGCAGCGCGTCCCGTGCCTGGGGCCAGCGCTCCCGCGCCTCGGGCATATCCATTTTGTTGAAGGCCACCAG
>JAGHZG010000090.1 GCA_017743275.1 Chloroflexota bacterium
GCCCCGGGCGCTTTCCAGACAAAACCGCGCCCGGCCCTGGCAACCCACCTCACCGTTCGGTCGGAGGACGAATGTCGTCAGTTCAACCCCGCCCTCTTCGGCCTCCAGCGCAGTGATCTCAATTTGCACAACGACTTCTTCGTCCGCATAGGTCGGCGTGGGAAACATCAGTTCCTGTTCCACCAAGAACGCTCCCGGCAGTCGGGCGCCCGCCGCCGAAACGATCAACCCGAACAGGAGCATCCCATGGGCCACGGGCCGGCCAAACCGGGTACGGGCGGCGAACTCCGGGTCGGTGTGGATCGGATTATCGTCTCCGCTCAGCGCCGCAAAGTGATCAAACTCTTTCTGGGTAAGTACCCATCGGGCCGTTGCCGCCTGCCCTACTCTCGGAAGGTCCCACGCCCTCTTCATCCTGCTCCGAACTGCTTGCGGAGTTCGGTCTTCAGCACTTTGCCCGCGGGGTTGCGCGGGAGTCGGTCCACAAAGACCACCGACTTGGGGATTTTGTAGCGGGCGATTTTGCCCTCGCAGAACCGAATGACCTCCTCTTCTGTGAGCCCAGTTCCAGGCTTAAGGACGACAATGGCCTTTCCAACCTCCCCCCACTTCGGGTCGGGCACGCCGATCACGGCCACTTCGGCAATTTCTTCCATTTGGTAGAGGACGTTTTCCACTTCCGCCGGATAGACGTTCTCGCCGCCGGAGATAAACATATCCTTCCAGCGATCAACGATGTAGTAATAGCCGTCCTCGTCTACCCGTGCGACATCTCCGGAGTGGAGCCACCCGTCCTCAATGGCCTCGGCGGTTACCTGGGGAAGTTGCCAGTATCCGGGGGTGACACCCGGCCCCTTGATCAAAAGTTCGCCCATTTCACCGGGCGGCACGTCCCGTCCCTCCCGGTCCACGATGCGCACTGCCACATGCATCTGGGGTTTGCCCACCGACCCGGCCTTGCTGAGGGCATGTTCTTTGTCTATGAGGAAGACGGTGGGGCCGGTCTCGGTCATGCCAAAGCCCTGCTGGATGATGATGCCATGTCGGGCGTACTGTTCCAGCAGGTGGGTCGGCATCGGCGCGCCCCCGCAGGCCCAGGAACGGATCCGGGAGAGGTCGTATTTCCCGAAATCGGGGTGCTGAATCATAAAGAGGTAGATGGCCGGGACGCCGAAAAAGGCCGTCGCCTCCTCCGCCAGCCAGCGGAGTGTCTCGGCAGGGTCAAAGGAACGCTGAATAATGGCGGTGCCGCCGACGTGAAACGTCGGGTTGGCGTACAGGTTGAGCCCACCCGTGTGGAAAGTCGGGAGCACGTTGAGGGTCACGTCCTGGGAGGTCAGATCAATGGCGATGCCGATGTTGACGGCGTTGTAGAAGACCATTCCGAAGGTCTGGATGACCCCCTTGGGCCGGCCTGTCGTGCCTGCCGTGTAGAGGAGGTGCCATACCTCATTCAGGGAACGGTGGGGCATCAGGATCGGACGACCGCTGGCCTGGGCCATTGCCTGTTCGTAGGCCCGCTCTCCTTCGGGCGCCTTCTCGCCCAGCGCCATAAGTTTCCGGATCGCGGTGCGTTCAGCCAAACGATGGGCGGCCTCGGCGAACTCCGGGTCGTAGATGAGGGCGCGGGGCGAGGCATCGTTGACGATGGCTTCCAGTTCCGGCCCCGCCAGCCGCCAGTTCAGACAGGTCAGGATCACGCCAACCTTGGCACAGCCGTAGAGGACCTCAAAATAGTCAGACGAGTTGGGGGCCAGGATGGCTACCCGCTCTCCCTCCTGAATTCCCCATTCGTCTCGCAGAAACTCGGCGAAGCGGCTGGCCCGTTCGTTAAATTGGGCATAGGTCCACCGCCGACCCGTAGCGGTATCTACCAGCGCCACTTTGTTCGGCGAGAGTTCCGCCCGTTTTGCCAGCCAGTCAAAGGTGTACACCTATCCTCCCTCCTTCAGCAACTCGTGAAACGCCGCGTTGAATTCCTCCGGTTTCTCAAGGAACGGGGTGTGGCCGCAGTCGGGGATGACGACTTCCCGGTAGGTGCCGCCGTTGGCCCGGTAGCGCTCCAGGACGGCGCGAATCTGGTCCAGCATCGGCTGGGGCGGGCACTCCTGGGGGCCGGGCCAGCCAGGGACAAACCCCAGCGCGCCCAGGGTGGCAATGTCCCACATCGCGCTGTTGGAGACCACCAGGTCGTCCGCGCCGCGAATCCAGAGGATGGGCGGTTTCGGCTGGATGTCGGCGATGCCGCTGGCGTCAAAGTACTTGCGGCTGAAGGCGTTGACGATACCGCGCGTCCCCGGCGCCGCTCCGGGCCAGTGGGAGGACGGAACGAAGTCGCCAGGGTACCAGTCCTCTCCCACCCGTAGGGAGAGCATCCCGCTCAGCAGTTCCTCCTCGCGCCGGGGGATGAACGGCGGCTTGAAGTAGAACTGGCGCATCACGTTGCGGGGAGAGACAGGGTTCTCGGTTCCCCGGTCCTTCTCCTTCAACAGGCGGACGAAATCGGGGTTCACGCTGGCCGCGCCCGCCGGCGCGCCGTCCTCGTGGCAGGGGGTCCCTTCCACGTCCTTGCTCCCGCTGTAGCCGTAGGGGGACATGGTGTCCACCAGGGTGATGGAGAGCAGGTCCTCCGGATAGGCGATGAGGTACTTCATTACGATGCCCCCGCCCATGGAGTGGCCGACGATGTGGAACTTCTCCAGCCCCAGCGCCTGAACCAGCGAACGGACGTCCTCCACCATATCCCCCAGGCCCAGGGTGGCATCCACCGGCAGGGGTTCGGTATCGCCGTAGCCCCGCATGTCGGGGGCGATGCCCCGGAATCCCTCCGGCAGCGCCAGCATGGTCTCCTCCCAGAAGGTGGCGGAGGAGCCGTTGCCGTGGATGAAGAGGACGGGGATGCCGTCCTCCGGCCCGGCGGCGAGGACGTGCATCTTCAACCGCGATGTCGGCACAATCTGCGAGGTCACCCCTTCCAGGGTTGGGATGCTGCCCATTTTTCACCTCCTGAGATCTTCACGTTTTACGTTTCACGTTTCACGTTTCACGTTTCACGTTGAACCGAACCGTTCCCTCAGTTCCCGTTTCAGGATTTTCCCCGCCGCCGAGATGGGCAGGCTGTCCATGAACACGACCCGCTTCGGGATTTTGTAGCGGGCCAGGCGCTCCTGCAGGAAGGCGATCAGTTCCTCCTCGGTGGCCGTCGCGCCGGGCTTGAGGACGACGCACGCCAGGCCTACTTCTCCCCACTTGGGGTCGGGAATGCCGACGACGGCGCACATGTGGACGGCGGGGTGCTCGTACAGGGCCTTCTCAATCTCCACCGGGTAGACGTTCTCACCGCCGGAGATGAACATGTCCTTCTTGCGGTCCACGATGTAGAAGTACCACTCCTCGTCGTAGCGGGCCAGGTCGCCGGTGTGGAACCACCCCTCCTCGTCCAGCAGGCCCGCCGTCGCCTCCGGGTCGCCGAAGTAGCCGGAGCAGATGGAGGGCCCCCGGAGCACCAGTTCGCCCACCTGGTTGGGGCCCAGGGGACGGTTGTCGTCGTCCACGATGCGGGCGTCCACAAAGAAGTTGGGGCGTCCGATGGAGCCGGCCTTGCGGACGGCGTCCTCGGGGGCCAGGGCGAAGATGCCCGGCCCGAACTCCGTCATCCCGAAGCCCTGTTTGAACCGCACGCCTTTCTCCCGGACGTACTGCTCCACCAGGGGGACCGGCAGGGGAGCGCCGCCGCTGGTGCAGAACCGCAGGGAAGAGAGGTCGGCCTCGGCCCAGTTGGGAGCCTGGGTCATCATCTGGTACATCGTCGGGACGCCCGCGAAGACGGTCACCCGCTCCTGCTCTATCAGTTGCAGTACCCGCGCCGGGTCAAACTGGCGGATCAGAATCGTCGTCCCGCCGAGGATGACCTGGGGCAGGGTGTAGACGAAGAGGCCGCCGGTGTGGAACATGGGGAAGACGTTCAGGTAGATGTCGTTGTGGGTCAGGTCGTGGATGACGGTGTTCAGCGTGTTCCAGGCAATCATCCGGTGGGAGACCTGCGCCGCTTTGGGGAAGCCCGTGGTCCCTCCGGTGAAGATCAGAGCGACGACGTCCTCCGCCTCCACCGTCTCGCAGGTGACCGGGTCGGGTGGGCTCCCCTGAAGGGTGGTCTCAAAAGGGAGACTGCCGGGGATCCCTTCGCCCTCAATGTGCAGGTAGAAGCGGATGGCGTACTCCGCGTTCCGGACGGCCGCTTCCAGTTGGGCGACGTTCTCCCGAAAGTCGTCGGAGTAGATCAGGACGGTAGGAGCAGTTCTCTGGATGATCTCCGCCAGTTCCCGCCAGTGGAACCGCCAGTTGAGGGCGGTGTGGATGGCGCCCAGTTTGGAACAGGCGAAGAAGCAATCCAGGTGCTCCACGCCGTCCCGGGCCAGGATGGCCACCCGGTCACCCTTGCGGATGCCCGCGACGTCCCGCAGCCAGTGGGCGAACCGGTTGGCCCGCTCGTTCATCTGCCGGTAGGTCAGCCGCCACGGGGGCTCCTTCCCGGCGTCCACAATCGCCAGTTTGTCCGGGCTGTAGATGGCCCGTCGGCCGAGGTAGTCGCCAATGTACATCGGGGTCTCCTGTTCCGTGTTTATACCCAGCGCCAGACGGACGCGGCCATGCTGATGCCGCCGCCGCTGGCGCAGAAGACGATGATGTCGCCGGGCCGGGGGCCCCTGCCCTGGGCGATGGCGTCGTCCAGGGCCATCGCGACGCAGGGGGAGCCCGTGTAGCCCCACTTGTCCATAATCCAGTGGGTCTTCTCCAGGGGCTGGCCCAGAATCTGCATCATCAACTCAATGGTGCGCAAGTTGAGTTGGGTGAAGAGGAAGAGGGAGACGTCGTTCACCGTCAGCCCAGCCTTGTCCAGCGCGGCCTGGATCAGGCGGGGCCAGTATTCGGTGTTGAAGGTCTTGGGGAACTTTTTGACAAACTGGACGCGCGGCGGGCCGTACGTCTCCAGGTTCTCCGGGGTGCAGGGGCGGAACGCGCCGCCGGTGTAGATACCCAGGGCGTCGTGGTACTCGCCCCGGGCCAGGAACTGGCTGGCCAGGAAGCCCGGCTCGCTCCCCGCGCCCAGCACCACCGCTCCGGCGCCGTCGGCGAAGAGGTTGGCCGTCCGCTTATCCTTCAGGTCCAGGAAGCGGCTCATCCCGTAGCCCCCTGCGACCAGAACGTAGCGGATGGACGGTTCGGTCATAATGTAGCGGGCGCCCTGGTCCAGCGCGGTCACCCAGCCTGCGCAGGCGCTGTTGACGTCCCAGCAGCCCGCGTTGACCGCCCCCAGTTTGTGCTGGACCACCACCGAGGTGCCCGGAGAGAGATAGTCCGGGGTATCGGTGGAGAGGATGAGGAGGTCCAGGTCCTCCGGGCGGATTCCGGCCCGCTCCAGGGCCCGGCGGGATGCCTCCACCACCAGGTCGGAGGTGGTCTGGTCGGGGGTCATCCACCGCCGCTCCCGGATGCCCACGTTCTCTATCAGCCAGTCGCTGGTGGGCTCACCGAGAATCTCGTCTATCTCGGCGTTGGTCACCACCCGTTCGGGGACGTAACTGCCGGTGGAAAGAATCTGTGCGTGTCGCATACGCTTTACGTTTCACGTTCTACTGTGTGTCTTTCAAAAACTCCAATATTGCTTCCACTGTGGCCGGGGGGTCCTCAATCGGGAAAACATGGCCCACGTTGGGCAGAATCTTGACCCGGGCGTTGGGGAGTTTGCGGGCCAGGAGTTCGGCGTTGCCCGGGGGCACTACCCGGTCGTGCTCGCCGAAGAGGACCAGCACCGGGCAGGTGATCTGACCGATGCGGCTCTCGGCGTTATGGGTCGCTCCGGCCATGACCTGGGCCTGGTACTGTTCCGGGGGGACGGGGTTGGTGAGCCGGTACTGGATCAGTTCCTGAACGACATCCGGATGGCGTTCGGCGAATCCCGGCGCGCAGGCGACCTGGATGCCTCGCCGGACCAGTTCCACCGGGTCGCCGTCCCGTTTGGTGAGCACTTCCAGCGCCTCCGGGGTGATGGGGATGACGTTGGGGCCGCCATAGGTAGTAGAAGCCAGGATGAGTTTCTCCACCAGGTAGGGGCGGGCCAGGACCAGTTCCTGGGCGATGAAACCCCCCAGGGAGTGCCCCAGGACGTGGGCACGGCGGATGCCCAGGGCGTCCAGCAGACCGGCGGTGTCGGCGGCCATAAGCGCCGTGGTGTAGGGGCCGGGGGGTTTGCTGCTTTCGCCCGCGCCCCGATTGTCAAAGGTCACCACCTGGAAGTGCTCCGCCAGGGCGGGGACGATTTTGTGCCAGAACCAGCGCCCGTAGCCCACGCCGGTGATGAGCACCAGGGGGAATCCGGAGCCGCTCACCGCGCAGGCCATCTCTATGTCGTTGACGCGTACTCTGGGCATGGGACCTCCTTTTGTCTGCCGACTGATGAACTTTAAAAAATTAACCCGGACATAAACCGGTATACTGGCCACCTGACCTGGGTGTGTCCCAGTTTTGTCGGGCTGGGATGCAGGCCTTTCCGCCTGGCCGTAAACGGCCAGGCTCAGGCAAAGATGAGGCGCTAAAGCGCCCCTCTCCGCACTGGCAACCCGCGTTCCCGCACGGCTACCGGGGGGAAGAGGGCGCTTCCAGCGCCCGGTACTTCCTCAGCCAGGCCGTTTACGGCCTGGCC
>JAGHZG010000091.1 GCA_017743275.1 Chloroflexota bacterium
GCCGGGAGGCCTGCCCGTACGACGCCATCCGTTTCCCGGCCCGCCCGGCCCCGGCGCCGATGGAGGCCTACGACCCGGACCGGCGGACGGTGCTGGCATCTCTGGGGGTGGCGGTCCTGGGCGTCGCGCTCTTTCGCAGCAGCCGCGCGGCTCGCACCCCGCTGATCCGCCCCCCCGGCGCGCGCGAGAACGGCCTGGAGGCCCGATGCATCCGCTGCGGGCTGTGCGTCCGGGCCTGCCCGACCGGCGCCATCCAGCCTGCGCTTCTGGAAGGCGGGCTGGAGTCCCTCTGGACCCCGGTGCTGGTCCCCCGCCTGGGCTACTGCGACTACTCCTGCAATGCCTGCGGTCAGGTCTGCCCGGTGGAAGCCATCCCGCCCCTGACATTGGAGGAGAAGCGGCGGGCCGTGCTGGGGCGGGCCTACGTGGACCGCAACCGCTGCATCCCCTGGGCCGACCATCGCCCGTGCATCGTCTGCGAGGAGATGTGCCCGGTGCCGGAGAAGGCCATTGTCCTGGAAGAGGTCACGGTGACGGACGCGGCAGGCCAACCGGTGACCGTGCAGCGGCCGCGCGTGGTGGAGGAACGGTGCATCGGCTGCGGGATCTGCGAGTATAAGTGCCCGGTGAGCGGCGAAGCGGCTATCCGGGTCTTTGCCGTAGAGGGCTGAAACCAAGAGCGGGTTTTGCGGCGTCCTCCGGCCGCCGCAAAACCCGCTCCGCATTCGGGAAAGCAGGGGTCATCCCGCGCTCAACCGGCCAAAGAGCCGCAGGTAGTCCGCCAGGTAGCGGGTGGTGAGGAAGTGCCGCCGGACATGCTCCCGCGCGGCCACTCCCATACGCTGCGCCTCCTCCGAACGCCGCAACAGGTAGAGCACCCGGTCGGCACACTCCTCCACACTGTTCACCAGAAAGCCCGTCTCCCCGTCTATCACCTGCAGCGGGATGCCGCCGGCGTTGCCGCCCACCACCGGCTTCCCCTTCCAGAGCGCCTCCGCCACCACCAGCCCGAACCCTTCCCGCAGCGATTTCTGCACCACCACGTCGGCGGCGGTCTGGAACGCGTTCACCTCCCGGTTCCCCACACCGTGAAAGTTGTGCAGGATGTAGATGTCCCAGTCCTCCCCGGCGTGGCGGATGGTCCGGTCCAGGTACGTCCACCCCTCCGGGTCGTCCGCCGCCATGGAGCCCACCAGCGCCAACTGCACCTGGGGCATCTCCCGCTTGACGATGCGGTACGCGTCTATCACCCCCAGCGGGTCCTTCCAGGGGTCAAAGCGGCTCACCTGGACGATGAGGGGGCGGTGGACGTCCACCCCGAACCGGGCGACGGTCCGCCGGGCCTCCTCCGGGCTCATCGGGGCGTTCTTGGGGGAGAGGGGGTCAATGGTCGGCGGGATGACCGCCAGATGCCGGAAACTGACCCCCGGCCCCACGTACTCCCGCATGGTGAAGATGGCGGCGTCGTACTGAGAGATGTAGGGGACGAAGAACTCCCAGTAGGCAGGGTTGGGCTGGGAGGTGTCTATGTGGCAGCGCCAGACCCAGTGCTTTCCCCCCGCGCGGCCGTGATAGTGGAGCAGACCAGCAGGCTGGGGGTCGTGGACGATGATGAAGTCGTATTCCCCCTCCAGGCGGCGGGCGTTGGCCTCGTTGTACCGCTGCCAGATGGCCTTCATCTCGTCGGTAAAGGGGATGTCCATCCCCTGCAGACCGTTGTGGCAGGCCTTGGTCACGTTGAAGAACTCGTCCGCACCCTCAATGACCTGCCATTCGGCGTCCAGCCCCACATCCCGCATCAGCGGGACCAGGGTCTGGAGGATTTCCGCCACCCCGCCGCCGTAGGCGGTAGCGTTGATGTGCACCACCCGCGCGCCCCGCAGGGGCTGGGCCAGCGCGCGGATTTCGGCGACCGTCTCCTCGCCCACGATGGGGCGGTAGTCGTCCAACCGTTTCTCGGAGACAGGGACCTGGGGGAGCAAAGGGACCTCCTGATTTGTGATGCGTGAAGCGTGAAACGTAAAACGTGAAACGTAAAACGTGTTCCGTCTATCCCTTCACTGACCCGGCCAGGATGCCCCGGACGAAGTAGCGCTGGAGGGTGAAGAAGACCAGCAGGGGCACGGCCATGGAGACAAAAGCCGCTGCGGTCAACAGATGCCAGTCCTGCCCCAGCGACTGGACCATCGCAGAGAGGCGCAGCGTCAGCGGGGCCACCTTCTCCGTCCCGCCCAGGTAGATGAGCGCCACCAGCAGGTCGTTCCAGACCCAGATGAACTGGAAGATGGCCAGGGACGCCAGCGACGGGACCGAGAGGGGCAGGGCCAGACGGGTGAAGGCGGTGAGCGGCGAGGCGCCGTCCAGATAGGCCGCCTCAAAGAGGTCCTTCGGCAGCGAGCCGAAGAAGTTGCGCAGGAGATAGACCGCGAAGGGCAGGCCGTAGCCGGTGTGGGCCAGCCAGATGCCCAGGAACGTCCCCGAGAACCCGACGCGGTTGTAGATGCGCAGAAGGGGGATGAGCGTCATCTGGAGCGGCACCACCAGCAGCCCGACGACGATGACGAACAGCACCTGCCGTCCGGGGAAATTCATCCAGGCGAAAGCGTACCCGGCGAAGGCCGCGATGGTGATGGGGATAACAGTGGACGGGATGACGATGGTCAGACTGTTCAGGAACGCCCGCCCCAGCCCCTGCGCGGTCAGGACCTGGATGTAGTTATCCAACCGGAACTGGGAGAAATCCAGCGGGAACCGGAAGACCGTCCACCAGCCGGTGGCGAAGACCGCGTCTTTGGGCCGGAAGGAACTGACCAGCAAGCCGACCGTCGGCAACAGCCAGATGAGGCAGAGGCCGATGACGGCCAGATGGAGGGGAAGTCGCTCAAGAACCCGGCGCACCGTGCTCATCGCATCTCCTCCTGCGCCTGGAAGCGGCGGATGTTGGCCGCCATGACCGGGACGATGGCCAGCAGCAGGATGACGGCGATGGCGCTGGCCCGTCCGAAGTTCAGGAACGAGAACATCTCCTTGTACATCCGGTTGGCGATGACCTCGGTCCCGCGCGTGCCGTTGGTCATCACGAAGACGATGTCAAAGGCTTTCAGGGCGTTGATGACCACCGTCGTCGCCACCACCGCGATGGTGGAACTGATCATCGGCACCGTGATCTGCCAGAAGATGCGCCATTCGCTGGCGCCGTCCACCCGCGCCGCTTCCAGAATCTCTCTGGGGATGGCCTTGAGGGCGGCGGAGAGAATCACCATGCAGAACCCCGTCTGCAGCCAGACGCCGACGGCGATGAGGGCGAAGTTATTGACCGCCGTATCCACCAGCCACCCGATGGGCCGCCCCCCCAGCGCGACGATGGCCGCGTTCAGCAGGCCAATCTGGGGGACGTTGGCGGGCTTGTAGGCGTAGACGAAACGCCAGATGACGCTGGCACCGACGAACGAGATCGCGACCGGCAGGAAAATGACGGACTTGGCGATCGGCTCGTAGCGCACCCGGTCCACCAGAACGGCGATGATCAACCCCAGCCCGACGCTGAAGGTGGTCATCAGGACAATCCATAGGAGATTATTGCGGAAGGCGACGTGCATTTCGGGCGAGGTGAGCGTCCAGAGGTAGTTCTGGAGCCCAACGAATCGCTCCGACCTGGCGTCCAGGAAACTCAGGTAGAGGGTGTTCAGGGTGGGATAGACCAGGTAAAAGCCCAGGATGAGGAGTGCGGGCCCGATGTAGGCCCAGGGGCGCACTCTGGGCTGCAGGCGCTGGGGGAGCAGGCCGACCAGGGAATCCAATCCCAGGAAGAGGCCGGCGATGCCCGCGACCCCCAGAAGGATGGCGGCCAGTGTGGCGAGGACCTGAGAGAGCCAGTCGCTCATTTCCCCTCCAGAGTAAAGGAGGTGCCTGGCACCCTTTGAGGTGCCAGGCACCTGTGCGGCGAAACCGCTACTTGTAGGCGTCCTGGGCGCTTTTCTCAATGGCCTGGAGCACCGCGTCCAGGTCCTTCCCGCCGACGTAGTCCATCACGCCGGTCCAGAACGACCCGGCGCCGACGGCCGCGGGCATCAGGTCGGAGCCGTCAAAGCGGAAGACCTCGGCGCTGGCCAGAATCTGAGCCTGCTTGCGGGTCAGGTCGTCCGGATAGGCCTTGAGGTCCACCCCCCGGTGCGGGGAGAGGAAGCCGCCGCGGGCGGCCCAGATTTCGTGCGGCGTGGGCGAGGCCAGGTACTGGATGAAGGCCCGGGCCTCCGGGGTGTCGTTGAGCATCACCACCACGTCGCCCGCGCCCAGCGCTGGAACGCCCCACCGGGGGTCAATGGACGGGAAGGCGAAGACGTCGTAGTCCTCCCCGGCCTTCACGCCTCCGGGGAAGAAACCGGTGATGAAGGAGGCCTGACGGTGCATGTAGCAGCCGGGGGGCGTGTCAAAGAGGGGGCGCGGGGAGTCGCCGAAGTTGGTGCTCAGCACACCCGTGGTGCCGCCCCAGACGTACTTCTCGTTGCGGGCGATCTGGCCGAAGAGTTCCCACGCCCGCTTCACTGCCGGGTCGGTCCAGGGGATTTCGTGGTTGACCCACTGGTCGTAGACCTCGGGGCCGGCGGTGCGGAGCATGATGTCCTCAATCCAGTCGGTGCCGGGCCAACCGCTGGCCGCGCCGCTCTCCAGCCCGATACACCAGGGCGTTCCGCCGTCAGCCACAATCCGGTCGGAGAGGGCGATCATCTCGTCCCAGGTGGTGGGAACCGGATAGCCCTTCTCCTGGAACGCCTTGGGGTTGTACCAGACCAGACTCTTCAGCGCGCCCTTGAACCAGATGCCGTAGAGATGGCCGTCGTAACTGCCCAGGTCAATCCAGGCCTGCGCGTAGTCCTTCTTCAACTGGTCCATATCCACGATGTTCTCCAGCGGGACCAGCGCGCCCATCTTCGCCAGGTCCACCAGCAGACCGGGCTGGGGGAGAATGGCGATGTCCGGGGGATTGCCGGCCTGGACCCGGGTGACCAGGACCGTGGCCTGCTCGCGGGAGGTCTCAAAGGCCATGCCGATGCCCGTCTCTTTGGTGAAGGGCTCCACGGCGGCGGCGAAGGCCTCAAACTCGGAGCCGCCCCACACACCCAGCACCGTCACGGCCCCTTTGGGAGCGGAGACAGGGACGGGAACGGTGACCTGTACCGGCACCTCCACCGTCTCCTTCACGGGGATGGTGACGGTGACCGTTTGGGGAGCGCAGCCGGCCAGGAGCAGGCCGATGACCGTCAGAGCGGTCAGGGAGAATCCAACGATACGCCGAGACATCTCTCTTTCCTCCTGAAATGGAATGGGGTGGATACAAACAGATTCATCGGAAGCGGTCTTTGGAGAGACAACGGTTGGAGCAACTCTGGACATCACCTCCTTTCAGAAATTAACAATTAAAAATTAACAATGAGCGAATTCTTCGCGTCTTTGTGTCTTCGTGGTGAACCCTTAACCGCTACCGGACATGGGCCCCACAGGACTCCCGGACGACCAGTTGGGTCTCCAGGCGGACCTGGGTCTCGTTGGGGAGGTCGCCCTCAATGATACGGATGAGAAGTTCGGCCGCGCCCCAGCCCAGGCCGAAGGCGGGGACGTGGACGGTGGTGAGGGCGGGGGTGAAGTAGCGGGCAGTGGCGATGTCGTCAAAGCCGACGATGGCCATATCCTCCGGAGCCCGCAGGCCGTGCTCCCGCAGGGCCCGCAGCGCGCCAATGGCGACCATGTCGCTGGCGATGAAGACCGCCGTGGGCCGCTCCTCCAGCGATAGCAGGGATTCCATAGCCTGCCGACCGCTCTCTTCGTCAAAGTTCCCGTAGCGGACCCGGTCCGCGTCAAAGGGAAGGCCGGCCTCCACCAGCGCGCGGCGGTACCCCTCCAGCCGCTGGCGGCTGGCGGTGTAGGCCAGGGGGGCGTTGGTGATCATCCCGATGCGCTGGTGGCCCAGGGCCAGCAGGTGCCGGACGGCGGTCATCGCTCCCTGTTCGTTATCCACGTCCACCGACGGGATGTCCGCGCCGGGCAGTTGACCGTGGAGGACCAGGGGGAACCTATCGCGGTGCAGGTCCAGGAGGGCGGTGTCGTCGGAGCGGGGGCCGGAGAGGATGAGGCCGTCGGTGTGGCGGCCGCGGGCCAGTTCCACCCAGGCATCGTCGGGCTCATCGGGCTCTATGGGGCGGAAGAGGACGTAGTAGCCGTAGCGGCGGGCGGCGCGGGTCGCTCCCTGGAGGAGGCCGGGGAGAAAGGCGTCCCGGTACATCTGGTCGGGCCCCCGGTGCCAGACCAGGGCGATGGTGGAGGTTTTGCCGCTCACCAGGCGGCGGGCGGAGGCATCGGGGTAGTAGTTCAGTTGCCGGGCGGCCTCCAGCACCCGCTGGCGGGTCTCCGGGCTGATATGGACGTCGGGGACGTTGTTGAGGACCAGGGAGACGGTGGTTCGGGAGACCCCGGCCAGACGGGCGACGTCGCGGGAAGTCGGGCGGTCGGTAGGCATCCGGGAACCTCCGGCGTTAACACGTGTTACTGACACGTGTCAGTATACACCAGATTTCCCGGTTTGTCAAGAGGGAGTGCGCTGCGGCAGGGCTTATCAGCGCTCTAACATTTTTCGTTCGTAGTCAGGCACGGAGCGCC
>JAGHZG010000092.1 GCA_017743275.1 Chloroflexota bacterium
GTTAAAGGGCGGGGAGTGGGACCCGCTGCGACGATTGGTGGAGCGGCAGTGGGAACGAATGGGGGAAGCGCGGCGGAGACGGGTGGAGCAACTGGTCTGGCGGACGGTGCGGGGCGGCCCGCTGGAGGAACTGCTCGCAGGGGCTATCTGGGGAGTGCGGCCCGAGGTGGCCCGACGCCTCCTGCGGGACCTGGAGCGGACCGGACTGGTGGAACGGGTGACTGCTCACCCCCTGGAGTGGTGGCGGGAGGGAAAAGTGGAGATGTGGCGGGTGACCCCGGTGGTCTTCCACCTCCGGCGGGAGGCCGGAGAACAGAACGCTCAGGAAAAAGAACTCCAAGCGCTGGAGACGGAGGGCCGTCTTCCAGAAGGCCTGGGCCGCCCGCTCCGCCACCCCGCCGATGCCCTGGTCCCTGGCCCTGGTGGCCATCCTCTTCCACTCGCTGGGCACCCTCCCGAAGGCATTCATCTGGCTCATGCTGGCGCTGATTGGCTGGCTCGCCCGGAGGAGAGATTGGACCGGGAGGTGGGAACGATGGACGACCACCTGGACCCCCATCTCCAACCTGCGCTGGCATCTGAAGAAGAAAGAGGTCTGGATGGCGGAGGAACTGGAGTTGCTCATCGGCCGGGCCAATGAGACCACGCGGATGCTGTTGTGGCCGGTGGTGGGGGGAGGACTCGTGCTGGCGGGGACGTCCGTGCGGTGCGCCGAATGGCTGATTGTCCCCTTTATCCTCATCATGGCCCTGCTTCTGGCCTGGCCGACGTGGCTCAACGTCCTCTACGGGGTCCGGACGTGGGATTTGGCGCTGATGGTGCAGTTGGCGCTGGCGCTTTCCTGGCCCCTGCGATGGCTGGGGCCGGTGCGCCGGGAACGGGAGCGGCTGCGGGAAGCGTGGGAACGGGGCGGCAGGAACCGCTGACGTTTTCCGTCGCGCGCCCGTTTCCCATTTCACGTTTCACGTTTCACGTTTCACGCTTCACGTTTCACGTTTCACGTTTCACGTCCTATATCCCCCAATTGCCAACAGCCCGAATTGGGCTATACTGATCGGCAGTACGGGGAAACAAAAACCGCCTCGCGGCCGGAGCGGGCCCGAGGCGATGGCCAGGACGGTGGGCGCGCCCTGGCAGTGAAGATTCTACCACACGAACGGTCATCCGGCAAATGGAACCTCAGGGCCCGCCCGCCGTCAAGACGACACCGCTGGCGGGCCCTGCCGGTTCGGAGCCGGAATCCCCAGACGGCCATGATGTAGAACAGCACAAAATGATGCCAGAATCTGGAGACCGCTCGGTGAGTCAGCATCTCTCCACCCTGCACAGGGTGTTCTCCGTCAACATTCTTCCCTTTCCCCCGCTCGTCCTGATCGTGGGACCTTGCGGCGCTGGCAAAACTCGCCTGCTTCGCGAGTTTGCCCGGCAGACCGGTTACCCCCTGTACCTCCTCGGCCCCGATCTGAGCCGGAGGTTACTGGAGGTACCGCCAGAGCACCGGGCCCGTGAGGTCCCCGTTGCCCTGCGGGAACACATCGCCGCCTTCCGTTCGGACGTTCTGCTGGTGGATCGGATTGAACTGCTCTTCGCACCCATCCTGCGGCAGGATCCGTTGCGTCTGCTCCGTCAGATGAGCCGGATATGCTCCCTGGTGGTGGCATGGCCCGGGAGTTATCAGGGAGACCTTCTGACGTACGCCTCCCCCGATCACCCGGAATTCCGGTCCTACAGCCACCCTGGGATTCCCATTCTTTCCCTCGGAGGTGAGCCCGATGCGCTACCGGGACCTGGTCCAGTTTGAGCCCATAGAGAGCGTTATCCAGTTGCGGCAGGCCGATCACCCCGACCACGCCCGTGAACTGGTCCGCACCTACGTCATCTCCGACCGAATGGCAGAGGTGATGACGGACCTGCTCATCCCCCACCTGCAATTTGACCGTCCGTTTGACCATCGCGGGCTGATGATTGTGGGGAACTACGGGACCGGCAAATCCCACCTGATGTCGGTTCTTTCCGCCGTCGCCCAGTGGCCATCGCTCCGGGAACTGGTGCGCCATCCCGTAGTAGCTCAGGCCCTGGAGCCCATCGCCGGGCGCTTCCAGGTCCTGAGAATGGAGGTGGGCACCACTCAGATGCCCCTGCGAGACATCGTCCTGAAAGAGCGACTGGAACCGTTCCTTCGCCAGTTGGGGATAGAATTCACCTTTCCGTCAATGGCCGAAACGTCCAACACCAAAGACCCCCTCCTGGCCGCGATGTCCGTTTTTCAGGAACGGTGCCCCGAGCAGGGCCTGCTGATCCTGGTGGACGAGTTGCTGGATTACCTCCGGGGCCGCCGGGAGCAGGAACTGATCCTGGACCTCAGTTTCCTGCGGGAAGTCGGCGAGGTCTGTCGGCTGGGCCGCCTCCGTTTCGTCGCCGGGTTGCAGGAGGCCCTCTTTGACAGCCCCCGCTTCCAGTTCGCCGCCGACGCCCTCCGCCGGGTACGGGACCGCTTTGAGCAGGTCCGCATCACCCGCGAAGACGTGGCCTTCGTGGTGGCCGAACGACTCCTGCGCAAGACGGAAGAACAAAAGGCGTGGATCCGGGCTCACCTGCAAAAATTCACTCAGTACTACGGAGATATGGCCGAGCGGCTGGAAGACTTCGTCCGCCTCTTCCCGGTCCACCCAACCTACCTGGAAGTTTTTGAACGGATCACCTTCGCGGAGCAACGGGTGGCCCTGAAAGCCATCAGCCAGACTATGCGGAGCCTGCTGGACCAGGAGGTTCCCTCCGATCAGCCCGGCCTCATCTCCTATGACTCCTACTGGCCTCTCCTGGTGGCGGACCCCTCCTTCCGCTCATCGCCGGAGATTCGGGAGGTAATGGACAAGAGCCGGGTCCTGAGCGACCGGATCGCCCATGCCTACACCCGCCCCCAGTACCGGCCCATCGCTGAGCGCCTGATCCGGGCACTGAGCGTCCTGCGTCTGACCACCGGCGACATCTACGCGCCCATTGGAGCCACCGCCGAGGAATTGCGAGACGGACTGGCCATCTTTGACCCCTCCCTTCCCGAACAGGACGCCGACTTTCTGCGCGATGTCGTGGATACCGCCCTGCGGGAGATGATCCGCACCGTCAGCGGACAATTCATCTCCGTCAATCCCGAGAATGGCCAGTACTACCTGGACCTGAAGAAAGACATAGACTACGACGCCCGAATTGCGGAGCGGGCCGATACTTTGGAAGCCGACCTGCTGAACCGGTACTACTTTGAAGCCCTCCGGGAACTGCTGGGCCAGGACGAGCGCACGTATGTGCCCGGCCATCGCATCTGGGAGTACGAAGTACCGTGGCCGGAGCGCCGGGTGACCCGACCGGGCTATCTCTTCTTCGGCACGCCCAACGAGCGCTCCACCGCCCAGCCCCCGCGAGATTTCTATCTCTACTTCCTCCAGCCCTTTGAGATGCCCCCCTTTGAGGACGAGCGGAAGCCCGACGAGGTCTTCTTCCGCCTGCGGGAATGGGACGAGGCTTTTGAACAGGCCCTGCGGACCTTTGCCGGGGCGTGGGAGATGTCCCTTACCTCCTCCGGCGTTCATCAGCAGGTCTACCGGGGGAAGGCGGACCGGGCCAAACAGGAACTCATGCGGTGGATCCGGGCCCACCCCGACATGTTCACCGTGACCCACCAGGGAGAGAGCCGCCCCTTCCTCCAATGGGAACGAAAGGGAGTGGGATCGGGCCCCGAACCCTCTTTTCGGGAAATGGTCCAGGGGATTGCCGCCGCCTGCCTGACCCCATACTTTGAAGAGACTTACCCCGATTACCCGGCCTTCCGGAGCCTTCGCCAGCCCATCACCCGGGAGAGCCGGCCCCGAATGGTGCAGGATGCCCTCCGCTGCATCGTGGGTCCGCGGGTCCAGAGCGGCATGGCGGTCCTGGACGGCCTGGGCCTGCTGGACGACGAAGGCCAGGTTCGGCCGGAGCGCTCCCCCTATGCCCGGTACATTATGGAACTTCTGAATACCAAAGGGCCCTCGGCGGTACTGAACCGGAACGAACTGATTGAGCCCTGGATGGGCGATGAACGGATGCGCCGTTTCCAGATAGAACCCGAGTACCTGGCCGTCCTGCTGGTGGCACTGGTCTATGCGGGGGAAGTGGAAATCGTCCTCCCCGCCGGACGCAAACTGGACGCGGCCACCCTGGATGAAGTCCTGCGGATGAGCCTGGATGACCTGCTCAACTTCCGGCACGTTGCCCGCCCGAGGGAGTTGCCCCTCAGCGCGCTGAAAGCGGTCATGGAACTTCTGGAACTCCCCCCGGGCCTGATCCAGAACCCGGATACCCGCGAAATGGCCGTGGGGGAATTGCAGAAGAGGGTGACGGAGGAACTGGAGCGGGTGGTCAAACTGCAGAACCGGGTCCGCCAGGGGCTTTCTCTCTGGGGCAGGCCGGTACTGGAAGGGGAAACCCTGGAACGGGTGCAGGCCAGCCTGAAAGGTTACAAGGAGTTCCTGGAATCCCTC
The DNA here is from genome assembly GCA_017743275.1 of Chloroflexota bacterium. Taxonomy (GTDB): domain Bacteria; phylum Chloroflexota; class Anaerolineae; order B4-G1; family DUEL01; genus SpSt-77. The sequence goes on from JAGHZG010000092.1 coordinate 4,518, forward strand.
CGTCCCTTCAATACACCGGGCAAACTGCGCAATTTCCCGCACACCGCCGAGGCCATCCGGGAGGAACAGGAACGGCGAGCCCGGGTCCGGCAGATAGAACAAATGGCCGACCAGATAGAACGGGAACTGCAACCCCTGACCGCTTACCTGCGGGAGGCTGCCACCATTCTCCCGAAGGACCACTCACTGCGCGCGGCCATTCAGAAGGCGCAGGAAGACCATCTGACTGCCCTGGGAGACCCCCTTTCGGGCCCCTGGACGGAGCCACTGGACCGGATCCACCGTGAACTGATGCAACTGAAGGTGGAGTACACCAAAGCGTATCAGGAGGCCCACCGCCAGGCGCGGCTGGATAGCGAAGAGGACCGGCGCAAAAACCGCCTGCTGCAGGACCCCCGGCTGAAGCGGCTACACCTCCTGGCCGAATCGGTGCCCATCCTGCCGCGAGAGCGGTTAAAGGGGCTGGAAGGACGTCTGGGCGCGCTGATTGCCTGCTGGCGGCTGATCCCCTCCGACCTGGAGAGAGAACCCCTCTGCCCGCACTGCCACTTCCGTCCGGATACCGATGCTCCCGATACACCGCCGCGCGAAGTCCTCCAGGAAGCGGACGGGGCGCTGGATCGGTGGACCCGGGAATGGGTGGACATCCTGAGCGACGCACTGTCCACACCGACGGCCCAGCAGAGCCTGGCCCTGATGTCTCCGGAAGAACGGGGCCCCCTGGAAGCCCTGCGGGACCACCGGTCCCTGCCGGACCCGCTGGATGAGCCCTTCCTGCAGACCCTGGCGCAGGCACTGCAGGGACTGGAACGGGTGACCCTCATGCCGGAGGACATCCTGCAGGCGCTGACCCTGCCGGGGATGCCCTGTACGGTGGAAGACCTCCGGCAACGATTTGAGCGACTCCTTCAGGAACGGCTGGCAGGAAAAGACCCCGCCCGGGTGCGGGTGGTGATTGACTGGTAACGCAGGCCGCCAGGCCCGTAGCGCAGGCCGCCAGGCCTGCAGGATACAGGCTGACAGCCTGCGCCATGTAGCGCAGGCCGCCAGACCTGCAGCGCAATAGGTAGTGACTGACGGGTACAGCAGGATGCTGCCGGATTCCCTGGATGAATGGGAAAAACGACTCCATCCCCAGGTCATAGAGGTGGACCTGCTGGGAGAAATCGCCCTTTCTGACGAGGAAGTCCACCTCCTGGGGCAACAGATCGGCGACCTGGTGCGCCGGAAGGGGTGGACGCAGGCCGCGCGTCTCCTGCGGGAACGGTATCCCTGCTCGTACGCCGTATTCATGGTCGCCCAGGGGGCCCGGGGCTACGAGGCCGGGGATTTCTGGTCGGCCATTCGGGACGCCACCGGCCTTTCCATCCCCCCAACCCAGACCCTCCAGTGGGGGCAACTCTTTGAAGAGATTGTGCAGAAACTGCCCGTGGCCCAATTCCCGCCCCTGGGTGGCCACCGCTACATCGGGCCCATCCTGGCCCACGGCGGCATCCCCGACTACTGCCTGGCGGACTTCTTTGACCATTTCCTCCTGCCACTGGTCACCCGTCCCGAGTACGCCTCCCTGTCCGTAGAAGAATTCATCCAGCGCCGTCTCCTCCAGGCCAGCGTGACCTTCCTGACCGACAGGCCGGTCCTGCGCTTCCTGGAATATGGGGGCGCGCTGGCGGTGGACTTCGTGGAGCGATGCCGGGATATGGCCCTGGCCTGGGCAGAGCGCGGGGAGATTCCCTCCCCGGAAGCGCTGGGGCTCCCTCCCCGCGTTGTGCATGGATACCAGGACTGGCTGGAGGGCCGGGCCCGGCCCTCCCTCCGGCGGCGGGCCATCTACCGCAGCCCGGTGCTCTTCCTGGACCCCTGGGGTTGGGGACCTGCCCTGCGCCTCCCCGCCCAGCCTGTATCCGCCACCGGGTCGGATATGGAGGTCCTCTGGCAGGTCTTCCTGGACCGTCCAACAGAAATCCGGGTGGACATCCAGCGGGATGAACTGGACTGGAAAACCGTCCCCCTCCATTTCCCCCTGCCCGGTCCGGCCCCCGAATACCGGGTGGCCCTGGTGTTTGCCCGGGTGGAAGAGAACGGGG
>JAGHZG010000093.1 GCA_017743275.1 Chloroflexota bacterium
CCCAGCGGCTCTCCTGAACTTCGTTCAGGAGAGCCGCTGGGGGAGGGGTGAGGCGGACGGCCTGCGCTACGTCCCCGACGATTTCGGGACACATCCCCAGCCCGTCACGGTTTGACAGGAATCCGCTCGTCGGTATAATGTGAGAACTGCCTGCTTTACACCCTCCAAAACCCTGATGAGGAGAAGTCGTCCATGATAGACCTGAGCATCCACGAGACCGGGCTGGAACGAGCCGTCCAGCGGGCCCGAGAACGGGGCATCGTCATCCCGACCTTCGCCCAGATGAAGGACCCCACCCGCATCCCGGAGAGCATCCGGGCCCGCCTCCGGGAAGTCGGGCTGTGGGACGTGAACCCCCTCAACCTGTTCCGGATCACCTGGAAGAACGAGCCGGTCCCCTTCGGGGGCGGGTTCGGCACCGTGAACTATCTGGAATTCCCTCCCGCCCTCACCGGAGTCCCGGCCCGCATCATCGCTCTGGTGGGCAAGTGGTTCCCCACCGGCGCCCACAAAGTCGGCGCCACCTTCGGCTGTCTGGTCCCCCGGCTGGTTACCGGCCAGTTTGACCCCACGTACCACAAAGCGGTCTGGCCCTCCACCGGCAACTTCTGCCGGGGCGGCGCATATAACTCCGCCCTGCTGGGCTGCGAGTCCATCGCCATCCTGCCCGAGGAGATGAGCCGGGAGCGGTTTGAGTGGCTCTCCCGCCTGGCCGGGGAGGTCATCGCCACGCCAGGCTGCGAGAGCAACGTCAAAGAGATTTTTGATAAATGCTGGGAACTCCGCCGGACCCGTCCGGACGTTTTCATCTTCAACCAGTTTGAGGAGTTCGGCAACTATCTCTGGCACTACGAGATCACCGGCCACGCGATGGAGGAGGTCCTGGAGCGAGAAATGCGGCCCGGCGAAGCCTACCGGGGCGTCGTCCTGACCACCGGTTCGGCGGGCACCATCGCCTGCGGGGACTATATGAAACAGGTCTTCCCCACCAGCAAGGTCGCCGCCAGCGAGGCGCTCCAGTGCCCCACGCTGCTGATGAACGGCTTCGGCGGCCACCGGATTGAGGGCATTGGCGATAAACACGTCCCCTGGATTCACAACGTCAAAAATACCGACCTGGTGATGGCGATAGACGACGCCGCCTGCCTGGCCCTGGTGCGCCTCTTCAACGAACCGGCGGGGCGGGCCTACCTGGTGCGGCAAGGCGTGCCGGAGGGACTGGTGGAGCGCCTGGACCTGCTGGGCATCTCCGGCATCGCCAACCTCCTCTCCTGCATCAAGTTCGCCAAATGGTACGAACTGGGCGAGGGTGACGTCGTCCTCACCGTCCTGACCGACTCTATGGAACTCTACGGGAGCCGTCTGGAGGAACTGCGCCAGGAGCGGGGGGAGTACACCGAAGTGGACGCAGCGGCGGATTACCACCGCTACCTGCTGGGGTGCACGGTGGATTTCATGGCCGAACTGGGGTACTGGGACCGCCGTCGCATCCACAACCTGAAGTACTTCACCTGGGTGGAGCAGCAGGGGAAGACCTACGAGGAAATCCAGGCCCAGTGGTACGATCCGGATTACTGGACGGGCGTCCAGCGGCAGGTGGCGGAGATAGATGCCCTGATTGAGGAATTCAACGCCCGCGTGGGGCTGGTGTACGGGTAAACCGGTGTACTGGTAACTGGTATACTGGTTAAATGGCCGGGAATCGTGCGGTTTACGAAGAAGCGGTACGGCGGGGGGCCGCCCGGGCGTGGGAGCAGCGCTGGGAGGAGGCCATCGCGGCCTACCAGCAGGCGCTGGATGAGTTCCCGGACGAGCCGGACGCCCTGAGCGGATTGGGGATGGCCCTGGCCGGGGCCGGGCGGGCCGAGGAGGCGTTGCCCGTCCTGCAGCGGGCCGCCAGCATGGCCCGGGAGAACCCCGTCCTGCAGGAGAATCTGGCCCAGGTCCTGGAGCGCCTGGGCCGTCCCCAGGAGGCGGCCCAGGTGTACCTCCAGGCCGCCGACCTCTACGTCCGTCAGCAGGCCCAGAGTCTGGCCGTGGAGCGGTGGAAAGACGCCGTCCGCGCCGACCCGACCTGCATCCCGGCCCACGTCAACCTCCTCCGCGTCTATCTGGCTCAGCAGAAACACCGCGAGGCCATCGCCGAGTACCTGGCCCTGGCGACCCTGTACCGGGACCGGGGCGAGACGGAGAAGGCGATGGAACTCTGCCAGTACGCCCTGAAACTGGACCCGCGCCATCCGGACATTCTGGCGTTGATGGACGCGCTCCGTTACGGAATCCCAACGAGTGTGGGGACAGGGCCCCTGGAAGCCCTCGCGGAGGAATTGCCGGGAGAGCGACCGGAGGGGGAAACTCCCGTAGAGACGGCCCGACGCACTGCGCTGGCCCAACTGGCCGAAGTGGTCTTTGAGGAAACGCCTCCCCAAACCGGCCCCCTCATCCTCCGCCCCCTCTCCAAGCGGGAGATTGACACGCTGATCAGCCGGGCAATTGACTGTCAGGCCCGGGGCGAAGTGGACGAGGCCGTTGCCTGCTACGAAGAGGTCCTGAGAGGTGGTGTCGTTGAACCGGCGGTCAATTTCAACCTGGGGCTCCTGTATCAGCAGAAACTGCAGTTGGAGGACGCGATTGCCCAGTTCCAGCAATCCGTGTCCAGCCCTCAGTACCGGTTAGGCAGTCTCTTCGCTCTGGGGGAGTGCTACCGGGCGCTGGGACGGATAGACGAAGCCCTGACGCACTTCCTGGAAGTGCTCAAAATCGTGGACCTGAGCACCGTCCGGCAGGACCAGGCCGATGACCTGATTCGCCTGTACGACGAACTGGCCCATACCTACGCCGCGCGCGGGGAACGAGAACAGGCCGTGGAGTTCATCAATACGCTGATCGCTTTCCTCAGCGCGAAGGGCTGGGAAGACAAGGTCCTTCAGGCCCGGCAGCGATTAGACCTGCTCTCCCGCGAGGGGCCGGTATTGAGCCTGGCCGAGATACTGGCCGTCCCGGGCTCGGAGCGCGTCATTCAGTCCCTCGGCCTGGCCCAGGAGTACCTGCGCCGCAACATGGTCCGGGCGGCTATGGATGAGTTGATGAGCGCTGTGGAGCGGGCTCCCACACTCCTTCCGATCCACCGTCAGATCGGAGAAACCCTGGTCGCGATGGGGCGGACGGAGCAGGCGGTGGGGAAGTTCCTGGCGATTGCGGACACGTACCGGGTTCGGGGCAATTTCTCTCAGGCGGTGGCGATGTACGAACGGACCCTCCGTCTGGCGCCGATGAACATCCCGGCCCGCCTGAAACTGATAGACCTTCTGGTCAGCCTGGGGGAGATTGACCGGGCCCTGGAACACTATCTGGCTCTGGGGGACGCCTACTACCAGATGGCCCAACTGAACCAGGCGCGGGAGAAATACAACGAGGCGCTGCAACTGGCCCCGCGCGGGAGCCCCGACCGCCATTGGGAGGTCAAATTCCTTCACCGAATCGGCGATATTGACCTGCAGCTGGTGGAATGGCGACGGGCGATTTCCGTCTACGAGCGCATCCGGGACCTGGCCCCGGACGACGAGATGGCGCGCTTCACCCTGATGGACCTCTACGAGCGCCTGGGACGGCCGGACCGGGCCATCGCGGAACTGGACGGCCTGCTTCAGCATTACGTGCAGTCTGGAAAAGTTCCAAAAGCGGTCTCTGTTCTGGAGAAAATGGTGCAGGAGAAGCCGGGGGCCATTCCGCTACGGGCCCGCCTGGCCCAACTGTATCTGAACGTGGGGAGAAAAGAGGACGCACTGCGGGAACTGGATATACTGGGCGACCTGCAACTTCAGGCCGGAAAGGTGAAGGATGCGATTGCGACCATTCAGGTCATCCTGCGGCTGCGCCCGCCCAACGCCGAGGCCTACCGTCAGTTGCTGGAGCAACTGCAGGCCGGGCAGGTTCCGGCGTAAAACCACGAAGGACACGAAGGACACGAAGTTTTTTAATTCGTGAGTTCACTGCAAAAACTCATCGCAGAGAACGCGGAGAGCGCAGAGATTTTCTTAAATATTGCTCTGCGTACTCTGCGGTCTCTGCGATAAAGAACCCTTTTTGCAGTGGAGTCAATTCGTGCAAAAAGGTAACTACCTACCCAAGAACCGTTTCATAAAAACCACGAAGGACACGAAGGCCGCACAAAGGGCACGAAGGATGATATTTTATCCCTTTGTGTCCTTTGTGAGTACTTTGTGTCCTTTGTGGTAGGTAATTACGCAAAAAGGATTATCCCCGCCGCACCACTTCTTCCCGCTCTGGCCCCACCCCGATCAAAGTGATCGGGACGCCGACCGCTTCCTCTATCCGCTTCACGTAGGCCCGCGCCGTCTCGGGCAGGTCCTCCCAGCGGCGGGCCGAACGAATCTCCTCCGTCCAGCCCGGGAGTTCTTCGTACACCGGCTGCCAGCGGGCGACCTCCTCAGCCCCCCACTCGCCAGGGAAGCGCTCTATCCGCTCCCCGCCCCGTCCGTACGCCACGGCCACCTTCAGCGGCTGAATCCCGGTCAGCACGTCCAGTTTGGTCAGTGCCAGTTCGGTCAGCCCGTTGACCTGCGCCGCGTAGCGCAGGATGGGGAGGTCCAGCCAGCCGCAGCGCCGGGGGCGGCCGGTGGTGGTGCCGTACTCCCCTCCGGCCTGACGGATGCGGTCGCCGATGGCGTCGGTCAGTTCGGTGGGGAAAGGCCCGGCGCCCACGCGCGTCGTATAGGCCTTGGCGACGCCGATGACCCGCGCCACCGCCTGTGGCCCGAAGCCCAGTCCCGTCAGCGCGCCGCCCGCCACGCATGAGGAACTGGTCACATACGGATAGGTGCCGTGATCCAGGTCCAGCAGGGTCCCCTGAGCCCCTTCGCAGAGGACAATCTGTCCGGCCGCCAGCGCGCGGGCGACCAGTTCGGAACTGTCGGCCAGATAGGGGCGCAGCCGCCGGGCCAGGGCGACGGATTCCGCCACCGTCTCGTCCACGGGCAGCGGTTCCAGGCCGTAGTGTTCATGGAGCAGGCGATTGTGGGACTGGACCAGGGCCCGCACCCGCTCGCCGAATGCCTCCGGGTCGGCCATCTGGCCAGCGCGCAGGCCCACGCGGGCGGCCTTGTCGGCGTAGACGGGGCCGATGCCCCGGCGGGTGGTGCCGATGGCCTCCCGCCCCCGGGCTGCCTCCCGGGCGCCGTCCAGCGCGCGGTGGGTGGGGAGGATGATGTGGGCCGCCGCTGCCAGTTTGACCCGCTCCGGCCCCACGTCCACCCCCAGCGCCGCCAGTTCGTCCAGTTCCGCTGCCAGTTGGACCAGGTTGACCACCACCCCCGCCCCGATCAGGCAGGTCACATGGGGGTGCAGAATGCCGGAGGGGACCAGGTGCAGGCGGAGGGTGTGGCCCAGCGCGACCACGGTATGGCCGGCGTTGTCGCCGCCGTTGTAGCGGGCAACGATATGGGCCTGGCGGGCCAGGCCGTCCACAACTCGGCCTTTTCCTTCATCTCCCCACTGAGCCCCGACAACGATGATCGCCGGCATCGGGGGCCTCCTTTCAACCGGACACACCCGTGTCCTGTTCTATTCTACCGGTTCCACCACTTGAGGGGTCACGCTGACGCCGCAGTAGGGGCAGACCGCCCAGTGGAGTTGCAGGGGGCGCTTGCAGGCCGGGCAGGCCTGCTTGAGGCGGGTGTGGCAGATCGGGCAGAGGATGTAATCCGACTTGACCCGCGCGCCGCAGCCGGGGCAGATTTCCGGCTCCTCAATGGCCTGCAGGAGCGCCTCCTGCTCCAGCGAGCGCTCGTAGGCTTCCGCCAGCGTCTCGCGCGGGCGCAGCATCAGGTAGACGATCAGCCCGAAGAGAGGAATGAGCGCCACCAGCAGGGTGGCGACAATCCATGCCAGGACGTCCCGGGAGCGAGCCCGCATATCCCGGAAGGTCCAGATAATGGCTCCGCCGTGCAGGGCGGTGAAAACGACGCCAGCACCCAGCGCCAGCCAGAAGACCAGTCTTGCCAGGGTGTCCAGAAGTCCTTCCATTGTCGCTCCTTGTTGATGTGCCCTGATAAGGCATTATACCATTTATCTGCCGGATGGACAACCAGCCGATGAAATGACCAATGACGAAATGACCAATGGCCAGATGGCATTTCGCTGGCGTTTTGTGCGCCCCTGGGTAACGACCTACCCGGGGGCCTCTGGGCAAGCGCTATAAGAAAGACGCTGGCGGAGGTACGCCCCTGTAGCGCAGGCCGCCAGGCCTGCATACAGGCTGACGAAGTTCCACAGAATAACGGAGCATTCGTGGCCTGCGCTACGTTATCTGCAACCGATCAGGATAGGTAGCAGGGCTTATCAGCGCTCTAATATTTTCGTTCGTAGTCAGGCACGGAGCGCCAGCGGAGTGCCGTTCCGAGCCTTTTGGACGCCACTCCGCTTCGCTTCGTGGCTTACTACGAGCATCTTCGTTAGAGCATTGATAGGCCCTGGATAGGTAGTTGCGCCCCTGGCAAAAATTCCTCCTCTGTGGCATACTATACCCTGAAGGGGATACGAAGGTTACGGAC
>JAGHZG010000094.1 GCA_017743275.1 Chloroflexota bacterium
GAAACGTGAAACGTGAGGAACCGTTTGCCCTTCCCCGTTTCATACCAGCGCCAGAGCACAGACGATTTGCAGGCGAGAGGGAGAGACTCCGTACCGTTCGGCCCATCGGTTACGGGCCCGTTCCATCCATGCATCAAACTCGTCGTCATCGGGATACTGACTGAGAGGCGCTTTTGGCTCTTCGGGTAAGCAACGGATCAGGCGCATCACTTCGTCCCGGCGGAAACTCTCTGGCAGCGGTTCACCCCGCCAATCTGCGATCACGGTGTCCAGATGACGACTTCGCCGCAGAAGGAGAAACAGTCGTTTCCGTCCCCGGGTGACTTTCGCACTCCGAATGCCGTAGGGCAGGCCGCGAATTTCTGCAGGATTGCTGATGGTAATCAAATCTCTATAGAAAGTGCTGGTCTGCAATTCATCGGTCCGGCTGACGAAGTTGATCACTTCGTCCAGATCCATTTCCCCTTCCTTCTCTCTGGCCAGATAAAGGGCGCGTCCCAGGGCTTCCATCTCGTACTCCCGCTCCCACTGTTCTCTGCGACTTTCCTCGTAGATCAGGACGGGAATCTGAGCCAGAGAGGAGTGCTCCTGGCTGCGGGTTCCCAGACGTTTCTTCCACCGGTGGGCGTGGCGGATGCGGTCGTTGTTCATCGTGGAGGGGACGAAATTGTAGATAACGATGTCACGCGGCTCCTGCCACGGTCGCAGGATGCGCCCCATCCGCTGGGCCAGTTCCAGAACGGTCCAGGGCATGTCGTAGTTGACCAGGATGGACGCATCCTGCAGGTTGTATCCTTCGGAGATGGCCCGACTGGCGACCAGAATCCGGATCTCGCCCTGGGAACCCCGTTCCTCCGGGAGCACTTCGTTCGCAACCGGCGCAAAACGCCGCAGAACACTATCCAGATTGGCTCCCCGTTTATCTACCGTCGTTTCAACCAGGATGCGGCGAGGCAACAGGGACCGTAGCCCCTCTGTTACATATTTGGCCGTCGCCACGTACTCACAAAACACCACCACCTTCTGATCGCCAGCGTCCCGGATGATTTCGGCCAGTTTCCGCAGTTTCTCATCTTTCTTCGGCCGATGCCACCGGACAATTTCCGGCTGATGCTGACGGATAAATTCGGTCAACTCTTTCTGACGGGCAAAGCGGTACTCGTAGTCGCCTGTCGCCATTTTCTCGCACGTTTCCTTCACCCGAGCCGGAGAGGAGCAGAACTGATGCAGGAACAAGGCTTCCTGTAAAGGATCCCGCTCCCCCCGCCCCTCTTGTTCTTCCTGTTGAAAGCCAGGCAGGACTGCTCCTCCCCTGGCCCTCCTGCGCCCTTGCTTTTTCTTTCCGCTCCCTTCATCATCCACAGCCCGATACAGGAGACCGCTCTCCAGCAGTTCTGCCAGCAGATCGTCGTAGGGATTGGTGTATTGCACGGTCACCAATCGGATGCGACGAGGAAAGTACAACTTTTTGTTCCCGAAGCGGACAAAGCGTTCGCCATTTTCATCCCTCTCGCTGAAGTGGCAGACGACGTCCGGGATGTTCAGGACGGTGCACGGGGGCAGGTCGGCCAGTTCGCTCAGTTTACGGACAGACCATTTTGCGTGCGGGAAGCCCGGCAAGACGCTTTTATCGGTGAGGGGCAGCAGGGCCAGTTGACTCCGAACATCCTCAATGCTCTTGCTGTAAGGGGTTGCTGTGAGCAGAAGGACTTTGCTTCCCCTCTTGCGGACCGTCTCCCGGATGCGCCGGTGGCTCAACCGTAAGTTCCCCTCCTCGTTTTCCTCGTTGCGCAGACGGTGGGACTCGTCCAGGATGATCAGGGTCTCCTCGCTGGCCAGGCTCAATTCATGTTCCAATCGGGGCAGGTCACTATCCCGCTCTTTTTGAGAAACCGCCAGCGTATGATAAGAGAACTCCGCGCTGGAAAGACGCGCTGCCCGCATCCACCGACGCCACACCTCTCGCATCCCCGCCGGACAGACCACCAGCACACTCCGGATTTCATCTCGCATCCGGAGATACGCCGCAACATGTGAGGCAATAATGGTCTTTCCCAGGCCCGTAGAGGCAATCAGAAAGGCACCGTTGTGTTCCAGGAGGGAACGGAGAACACTGGAAGCCACCCCTTTCTGATACTCTGCCAGTGGGGGCAACTGGGACGGGACTTCCTCCGGCAGGCCATAGAGTTCCAGCAGCGCCCGGGCGTAAATGGTGTAGGGATCGTACTCTCCCAGCCAGCGCCGCAGCGCCTCTATCAGAGCATCCGTGATGGGCTTCGCCTGCGCAAAGTACTCATCAAAGCGGTCCACGAAAAAGCAGACGTCCTCCCGGTCCGTGACGACGTAACCCGCCTCCAGGCTCTGGCACAGTCCGTGGTGGGTGAAATTTGCCGAGGTGACCACAGCGGCCTGACGGTCCGCAATATACAATTTGGCATGCTGATACAGGTAGCCCGCTTTCAGCCACGGTGCGTCCTCCCCTGGACACTCCCCAACGGAAACGGCCATCCATCCCTGCTCCAGAGCCTCCAGAAGTTGCCGCATGGCACGAGTACGTCCTTCCTGAGGTCCCATAGAGAGTTCGTCCATAAATTCATCCAGCACGTCCCGCAGGCGATCCTCTCCACCTTCGGGGCGGCCAATCAGCAGGCGAACCCGTTTTCCCCGCAAGGCCTCCTGAAGGACCTGGTATCCGGATGCCGCAAAGTAGGCCGTAGCGATGCGCACATCGTGGGCGCTTTCCAGTACGGCCTGGATGGTCCGCAATGCGGCCCCGCCGGCTGCGAAGAACCGCTTATGAGCAAACGTTCCCATCTTCCCCCTCGCCCTGCTGCAACAACCCAGGCAATGGACGCCACTCCCTCCGCTCTGTGGCTCACTACCAACCCGCTCCTCCGCCCCTCTGCTCCCCTGCGCCGTGCGACCTACTCCCTGTTACTCCTCCGCCAGCACGTAGGCGAAAATCAGCGGGACCACGATGGTGGCGTCCGACTCAATCATGAAGCGCGGGGTATCTATCCCCAGTTTCTCCCAGGTGATCTTCTCGTTGGGCACCGCGCCGGAGTAGGAACCGTAACTGGTGGTGGAGTCGCTGATCTGGCAGAAGTAGCCCCAGAGGGGGATGTCCTCCCAGCGCAGGTCCTGCCGCATCATCGGGACGGCGCAGATGGCGAAGTCCCCGGCGATGCCGCCGCCAATCTGGAAGAAGCCCAACTTCCGCCGCGCCGACTCCCTCCGGTACCAGTCCGCCAGGGCCATCATGTACTCAATCCCGCCCCGGACGGTGTGGACGTTGCGGATGGTCCCCAGGATGCAGTGGGCGGCGTAGATGTTGCCAGTAGTGGAGTCCTCCCAGCCGGGGACAAAGATGGGCAGGTCTTTCTCCATCGCCGCGTAGACCCAACTATCGCGCGGGTCAATCTGGTAGTAGGGCTCCAACTTGCCGCTGCGCAGGATGCGGTAGAAGAACTCGTGCGGGAAATACCGCTCCCCCTTTCGGTCCGCCTCCAGCCACTCCTCCAGGAGGAAGCGTTCAATCCGACGCATGGCCTCTTCTTCCGGGATGCACGTATCAGTGACCCGATTCAGGTGACGCTCCCAGAGGGCCAGTTCATCCTGGGGAGTGAGGTCCCGATAGTTAGGGATGCGGACGTAATAGTTGTGGGCGACCAGATTGTAGATGTCCTCCTCCAGGTTGGCGCCGGTGCAACTGACGGCGTGGACCTTTCCCTGCCGGATCATCTCCGCCAGAGAGAGGCCGATTTCGGCGGTGCTCATCGCCCCGGCCATCGCCACCAGCATGCCGTTGCCCTCGGCGATGAACTGCCGGTAGGCCTCGGCGGCGTCCACCAGCGCGGCCGCGTTGAAGTGGCGGAAGTGATGCCGAATGAAAGCCCTGACTTCGTTCACGTACTGCATCGGTCTCCTTTCCGGCTGAAGATTGCGTACGACATCGCCTTATACAACAGTTTCGCCGCCGCGAATTCGGCGGCGTGGAGTCCCGGGACGGGCGCCAGTTCCACGCAGTCCATCCCCACCACGGCCGTTGCGGCGCAGGCGACGGTGCGGATGACGTCCACCGCCTCCCTCCATGTCAGCCCGTCCGGTTCGGGGGTGCCGGTGGCCGGGATGACCGCGGGGTCCAGCCCGTCCACATCTATGGTCAGGTAGACGGCGCGCCCGGAGAGGCGCGCGGTCAGTTCGGCCGACCAGTTCCCCGCATGCACCCCCTCGGCGTACCAGACGCGCACCCGGTCGGGGTGGGCGCGGACGAACTCCATCTCCTCCGGGCAGACGGAGCGGACGCCCAGTTGCAGGATTTGTTCCACCCCCGGCTCTTCTAACAGCCGCCGGGCGGTACAGGCGTGGCTGTAGGGGTTGCCCTCGTACTCGGCCCGCAGGTCGGCATGGGCGTCTATCTGGACGACGGTCAGCGGGCCGCCGCGCGCCCGCAGAATCCCCCGCACCAGCCCGACGGTGACGGTGTGCTCGCCGCCCAGCCCCACCAGCAGGCGGCCCGTCCCGGCCCAGCGCGCGGCGGCGTCGGCGATGAACTCCACGGCCTGGGCCGCGTCGTCGGGGAGCGAAAGGGGGGGCAGGGTGTGGACGCCGTACTCCAGCGCCACCTCCCGCCCGAACTCCCGGTCGTAGAGTTCCACCTGCTGGGACGCGCAGATGATGGCCGCCGGGCCGCAGCGGGCGCCCCGCCCGTAGGTGACCGTCGCCTCCAGCGGGAGCGGCAGGACCAGCACCCCTGCCCGTTCCAGCAGACAGTACGGCTCCGGCAGGCCGAGAAAGTTATCCGGGGATTGACCACCGACCCCGGACCCCGGACCACGGACCACCGACCACGGGCCATTGACCACCGACCACGGACTACCATCATTTGCAGTCTGTACAGGCTGACAGCCTGCGCTACCCCTGTCGTCCGTCGTCTGTGGTCTGTCGTCCGTCGTCCGTCGTCTATGGTCTGTCGTCCGTCGTCCGTCGTCTGTGGTCTGTGGTCTGTCGTCCGCCGTCATATCAGCACTGCCGCCGCAACAACGGTGGTCCAGACGCCGCCGGGCTCGGCGGTGGCGGCCATAGCGATGCTGGTGGAGTCCACGATTTCGCCCCCCATCGCGTACTGCTCCTTGCGCTCGTTGTAGTCCCGCTCCGGGTCAAAGGGGATGCCCAGGGTGGTCGCCAGCATCGTCGCGGCCAGGTCCTCGGCGTAGTCGGCGGCCTCCCGCTCCGTCTGCCCGAAGGCGTGATGTTCGGAGAGATAGCCGTACTTGGTGGGGTCGGCCGGGCGGGCCATACCGACGGCGGCAGCGATCCGTCGGCCCGGCTCGTTGGTGGACATCTCCGCCAGGACAACGAAGACGATTTCGCCGGGCTGGAGCAGCGCCAGCCCTTCTTCCCGGCTGATGACCTGGCAGAAGGGTGGGAAAATAGAAGAAACCCGTACCAGATTAAACTGAGCGATCCCGGCCTCCCGCAGGGCCATCTCAAAACTGGTCAGTTGTTGTTTATGGACCCCGATGCCCCGGGTGAAGAACATCTTGCGGGGGATGAGACGCATCTCTGTTGCCTCCTTTGGATCAGGATTGACAACCGGGCATCGGCGGTAGGGCAGAGGCGCTTGCCCGCCGGTCGGTCGGCCGTATTATAACACAAAATGGCGAATGCGTGAGTGAGGCTTGCTCTCCATTGGAAAGAAGGGTATAATCGGATTGTCGGTGCCGTTGCCTCTAACGAGCGATGTCCGGAGGACATATGACGGTTGAACAAATCAAAGCAGAAATTATCATGGCTCTGGACCTCCTGCCACCAGAAAGGTTGAATATTGTTCAGACTCGAGTTTAGACAAATGAGCCCTATGCAGGCCAAATTGATTTCGGCTCACGACAGATGGCCCATATATGGTGCATAAGCGCCGTGTTAATCCCATATATGGGCAGTCACACCACCGGTTTCCGGTTTGTCTAAACTCGAGTCAGAGATACCCACACTCTGATCTGGCATTTGATCGCTGCTCCTCGCTTATAGGGGAAAATGACCCCAGATGACTTCATTCTGACCGACGTCATTCGCCGCATCGTGGAAGTGGCGCATCCGGAGCGGATCATCCTCTTCGGCTCCGCCGCCCGCGGCGAGAGGGGGCCGGATAGCGACCTGGACCTGCTGGTGGTGAAGTCCGGCGTGCACCGGCGGCGCCTCGCCCATGCGATTTACCGCAACCTGATCGGAGTGGGCTTCCCGGTGGATGTCGTTGTGGTCACGCCGGAAGATATTGAGCGCTACCAGGATGCACCGGGTTTGATCATAGAGCCAGCCCTTCGGGAGGGCAAGGTTGTTTATGAACGACCAACCGCTTCCGCCGTCCCCGGGAATGGCTTCGCCGCGCCAGAAGCAACCTCGTTCAGGCCAAAAGTGAGTTAGCCGCCTTACTCACCTGTAATCAAGGGGCTGTAAGTTATGCGTGTCTGCCTTATCCCGCTCAAAACTGAACCTCGCAATCCTTCAGCCAACCTAGACCGCCTGGGGCAATGCCTTGAAGAGATAGCCCATTATCAGCCTGATTTGATTT